>JBIITU010000040.1:0-14302 GCA_044340335.1 Steroidobacteraceae bacterium | reverse complement strand
GGACCCGCACCCATGTCGCCCAACGCGGCGGGTCGTACAAGCCGTAGCGCCACCAGCCGCGCAGCTCGTACCGCGTGGCATCGTGCCAGTAGCTGCGCGGCAGCCAGTCACCGCTGCGCCAGACCCGCTGCACGTAGCTGCGCGGCACGACATAGACACCAACGTGGAACCGCTCGCGCGCGTAGTAGCGGCCGCTGTGGTGCCGATAGTGGCGATGACGCCAGCTCTGGTACCAGCCCGGGTCGTAGTTCCAGGCGCGGCCGCGTGCGTCGCGGTAATCGCGCTGACCCTGCCAGTGACGGTCGTCACGGCGGCGGTCGTCATGGCGACGGCCATCGTCGCGCCAGCGGCGGTCGTCGTAGCGACGATCGTCGTAGCGGCGATCGTCGTAGCGCCGATCGTCGTTGCGGCGGTCGTCGTAGCGCCGATCGTCGTTGCGGCGGTCGTCGTCGCGGCGGTGGTCATTGCGCCGGTCGTCGTCGCGCGCGAAGCGCGGGCTGCGATCGTCACGCTGCACGACTTCCGGCTGTCGCTGCTCCGGCTGCTTCGGGGGCGCCGCCTCGCGGGCCTCGCGGTTCTTGATAACCAGGTCGCGATGGCGCGGCCCGTTGCTGGAATCAGCGATGGCGGCCGTGCTGGCGACGGCCAGCAGGCTCAACGCGGCGATCAGTTTGCGGTTCATGTCGATCTCCTCGCGTGGGGCGAAATGCGCCCCGTCGAAGCCGATGATCCGCCTGCCGACCTGTCTGGCAGCTGAACGCGCGTCGCGGGCGCCTCAGGCAGCCCGCGACGCGCTATGTCGCATCGCAAAATCGCCCAGCACCTCGGCGACGCAGGCGATGATTCTCTTCGTGTAGGCGATATCGAGGAACTCGTTCGGCCCGTGCGCGTTCGACTGCGGCCCCAGCACGCCGGTGATCAGGAACTGCGTGCGCGGGAAACGCGCGCCCAGCATGCCCATGAAGGGGATGCTGCCGCCGCCGCCCAGGTGCACGACATCACGCCCGAAGACGGCCTGCGAGGCGCGTTGCATTGCGGTTTCGAGCCAGGGCGCGAAGGACGGAGCATTCCAGCCGGCCATGCCACCGCCGCCCTCGAATCGCACCTCGGCACCGAACGGCGGCGCTGCCTCGAGCGTTGCGCGCACGGCGCGCGCAGCGGCGTCGGCGTCGACCGTGGGCGGCAAGCGGATCGACAGCTTGACCGCAAGCTCGGGCAGCAGCACGTTGCCGGCGTTCGCGATCGCCGGCAGGCCGTCGGCGCCGGTCACAGCTAGTGTCGCGCGCCAGGTGTTGCGCTCGAGCAGAGTCGCCGCACTTGCCGACATCGGCCGCGCGCCGGCAACGAACGGCAGCTTGCCGGCGACGCCGTCGCCGAGGATCTTCGCCGCGTGTTCGATCTGCGCCTGCCGGTCCGCCGGGATCGACACCCGCAGCGCCTCGAGCGTGACATCGCCGGTGCGCTCGTCCTCGAGCCGCGCGAGCAGCTGGCGCAGCACCAGGAATGGCGTTGCGGCGATACCGGTGCCCATGCCGGAGTGCACGCCCTCGCGCAGCATGCGGATGCGCAGCGTGCCGCCGGCCACGCCGCGCAGCGAGGTCGTGCACCAGAGCTGGTCGTAGTTGGAACATTCGGCATCGAGGCAGATCACGAGCGCGGGCTCGGGAAAGCCGCTGCCCAGCGCATCGAGATGCGCCGGCAGGTCGATGCTGCCGCTTTCCTCGCTGGCTTCGATCAGCACGATGCAGCGCGGCAGCGGCACCTGTGCGGCCTGCAGCGCCATGACGGCCGACAACGATCCAAACACCGCGTAACCGTCGTCGGCGCCGCCGCGACCGTAGAGACGGCCGTTGCGGATCACGGGCTCCCAGGGCGCGAGGCCCGGCGCCCAGCCGGTGAACTCGGGCTGTTTGTCGAGGTGGCCATACAGCAGCACGGTGTCGGGCAGCGTGCCGGGGATGTCGCAGACCAGCAGCGGCGTGCGGCCCGGCAGTTGCCGGACATCGACGCGCATGCCGGGGATCGGCTGCGCGCGGCACCAGTCGGCGAGCAGGTCGACGGCGCGTTGCATGTGACCCTGCGCCTCCCAGTCAGGCGCGAACGCCGGCGACTTGTTCGGGATGCGGACGTATTCGGTCAGAACAGGCAGGATCGACTGGTCGAACTGCCGGTCGACGAAGCCCTGATAGCGTGAAGTGCTCATGGGCCCGATTATGCCCGCTTTAAGCGGCCATTCAGCGCGGGCTGCGAAGCTGGCGACGGAGGAACCTGCCATGAACACCCGATTGCCTGCCCTGTCCCTGCTGCTGCTCGCCGCGCTGCCGCTCGGTGGCTGCGCGTCACTGTCGAAAGCCGAATGCCGCAGCGCCGACTGGTACGACATCGGCGTCCGCGACGGCGCCAGCGGCCGCCAGGAGGAGCACATCATCGAGCACGCCGAGGCCTGCGAGCGCGTCAGCGTCGCGCCGGATCGCGAGCGCTGGCTCGCCGGCCGCGAGCGCGGCCTCGAGCGCTACTGCACCGTCTCCAACGGCCTGCGCGTCGGCCGCAGCGGCGGCTCCTACAGCGATGTCTGCTTCGCCAACGGCGAGTTCGAATTCCTGCGCGGCTTCGAGCTCGGCGGTAAGCTGCACACGCTCGACGTACGGATCGCCGAACTCGAGCGCGAGAGCCGCGACCTCGAGGCGCGCCTGCGGCGTGCCGACCTGCCGCCCGACGCCAAGGACCATCTCGCGCTCAGCGATCGCGAACGGGCCGACCTGCGCCGGCGGCTGCGCGGGCTCGAGTTCGAGACCGGCTACCAGACCCGCGAGCGCGAATCACTCGAGTGGCGCGCGCGCGATTTGTAATCAAGAGGCACATCGCAATGACCGACGCACCGAAAAGCCAGTTGCAGTACCAGCTCGTCAGGCAGGCGCAGGGCTTCAGCCTGCAATTGCGCGAGGGAGCGCCGCTGCGCCTGCCGGGCACCAACGAAGTGCTGGTCCGCGTGCGCGCGACTTCGCTGAACCGCCGCGATGTGTCGATCCTGCGAGGCTTCTATCCGGTCGGCGCGAAGGAGACGCTGGTGCCGCTGTCCGATGGCGCGGGCGAAGTCGCCGTCGTCGGCAGCGGTGTCAGCCGGTTCAAGGTCGGCGACCGCGTCGCCGCGTCGTTCTTCCAGACCTGGCTCGGCGGCAGGCCCACGGCGACCAGCGGCGCCGGTGCCCTCGGCGGCGGCATCGACGGCATGCTGGCGCAGTACGTGACGCTGCACGAGGACGGCCTGGTCGCCGTGCCGGCGCATCTGTCGCTCGAGGCGGCGGCCACGCTGCCCTGCGCCGCGGTCACGGCCTGGAGCGGGCTGTTCACGCGCGGGCGCCTGCACAGCGGCGAACACGTGCTGTTGCAGGGCACGGGCGGCGTGTCGATCTTCGGCCTGCAGTTCGCGCTCGCCGCGGGCGCGCGCGCGTGGATCACGAGTTCGAGCGACGCCAAGATCGAACGCGCGAAGTCGCTCGGCGCAGCGGGCGGCATCAACTACCGCAGCACGCCCGAGTGGGGCAAGGCCGTGCTCGCCGCAACCGACGGCGTCGGCGCGCATCACATCCTCGAGGTTGGTGGTTCGGGCACGCTGGCCCAGTCGCTGGCCGCGGTGGCTGGCCAGGGTCACATCGCGCTGATCGGCGGCCTCGCCGGCTTCGGCGGCGAGATCCCGACAGTGGCGCTGATCGGCCGCAATGCGAGCGCCTCGGGCATCACGGTCGGATCACGCGCGGATTTCGAGGCGATGAACGGCTTCATCGCGCAGCACCGGCTGCAGCCGGTCATCGACCGGACGTTCGAGTTCGGCGATGCGGCAGCGGCCTTCGCCCACATGGAGAGCGGCAGCCACTTCGGCAAGATCGTGATCCGGCACGCCTGACCGGGAAGGCCCCGATCAGGCGCGCCGGCACGCATTCCAAGTCTAGAACTTGTACGCGACGGTCAGACCGAACACGAACGGGTCGATTTCGACCGTACCGAGCGCGGCGCCATCGAGCGACGCATCGGTGTCGATGTCGGCCCAGCGCACGTCGACGTTGATCGCCCACTTCTCGTTGATCGCGAAGTCGGCGCCGATCTGCGCCGCGACGCCGAACGAGTTGTCGAGCGACAGATCGGAGCCCGCCAGCGCGCCGGTAGTCTCCTCGTCGAAGAACACCGTGAAATTCACGCCGGCACCGACATAGGGCCGGAACACCGCGCCCTTCGGCAGGAAGTGGTACTGCAGGCCGATGGTCGGCGGCAGATGCTTGGTTTCGGCGACCTTGCCACCGCCGTTCAAGTTGATGTCGTGCTTGAACGGCAGCGCGCCGAGCACATCGATCGCCCAGTTTTCGCTGAGGAAGTACGTCAGGTTGATCGACGGGCTGTAGCCCTCGTCGACGTTGACGAGCGGGCTGTTGTCCGACTTCGGACTCACCATGTGCACGCCGCCGCGCAGGATGATGTCACCCTTTTCGGCAAACGCGGGTTGGGCCCCCAGTGTTGCGGCGGCAACCGCAGCGAGCAGGGTGGCGGACTGAACTTTGCTTCGAATTGTCATCACGGAATGGTCCCTCCTTGGACACTCAAATTACGCGCCCGATCCTGGGCGCTCGTTGACGAAAATCAACCTGAAGATGGCGATGCCTACGTAATTACCGCGACCAACTTCGGCTTGCCGCGATCCTTCCCTGGTCGCGTCTCCGGTCTAATTCCGTCGTGCACAAAACCACCATGCCGGCGCGCCCCCGCGCCACGATCAACGCCGACTGCGCCTCCTGTCTGCGCGCCCTCGGTTGCTGGCCAGCGACGCCTGCGACCACGACGCGCCCGCAGGCCGTGCGACTGCCGACGCTCGCGGCCGGCGAAGCGCTCTGGCAACAGAGTGACGCCTTCCGCGGTGTGTTCATCGTGACCCATGGCTGCCTCAAGCTCGTGGAGCGCACGGCAGATGGCTCAGACACCGTGGCTGGCTTCAGGTTCCCAGGAGACCTGCTGGGCCTGGATGCCATCGGCGACGGTTTGCATGCCGATGAGGCCATCGCACTCGAACCGCTCGGAGTATGTCGCATCGACTGGGAACGTTCGGCCGAGGCCGACAGCTACGCCGCGCTCGATCGCGAGTTCCTGGTCCGCCAGGCCGGCGAGACACGCAGGCTGCGGGCGCAGCGGCACAGCCTGCATCGGGGCGCCGTCGCGGCACTGTCGGACTGCCTCGCCGAAATCCGCGACGCACTCGGCGTCGACTCGCGAAGCTGCCTGCGGCTGCCCATGAGCGGTGCGGACCTCGCGAGCTTCCTCGGCATTGCTGCCGCGACCGTCAGCCGCGCGCTGCGGCAGCTCGAGCAGCGCGGCGTCCTCGAGCGCCGCGGTCGCGAACTGTACTGGCGCGCCGTCGCCCCTGGTCAGCGCGGCCGGCGCACGCCGCGCGTCGGCTCGGCCTCGAGCGGGTTCTCCGGCCAGTAGTGGCGCGGGTAACGCCCGCGCATGTCCTTGCGGACATCGGCGTAGGCGTTGCCCCAGAAGCTCGCCAGGTCGCGCGTGACCTGCAACGGCCGCTGCGCCGGCGACAGCAAACGGAAAGTCACGGCGACGCGCCCGCCGCCGATGCGCGGTGTGGTCGCGAGGCCGAACACCTCCTGCATGCGCATCTGCGCGACCGGCGCGAGATCGTCGACATAGTCGACGCGCGCCCGGTTGCCGGTCGGCAGTGCGATGTGCGTCGGCGCGAGCTGCTCTAGCTGGCGCAGGCGCTCGTGGCCCAGCCGGGCACGCAGCGCCTCGAGCAGCGGCAGTTTTGCCAGGTGCGCGCGCCGCGTCATGCCCGTGAGCCAGGGCGCGAGCCAGGCATCCAGATCCTGCAGCAGCGCCTCGGGGTCGCACGGCGGCCAGTCGCTGCCGGGGGCCGGCTGTGTGCCGTGGCCCGTCAGTGCAGTCGCGAAACGCACGCGCGCGACGAACTGCCGCGTGTCGTCGTCCCAGGGCAGCGCGTCGAGGCCCATGCTGCGCACGCCATCCTGCATCGCCGCCGCGGCGAGCTCGGCCGGCGGCGGATTCAACGGCTTGTCCGCAAGCAGCAGCTCGTCGAGGCGCTCGACGCGGCGCGCGATGACCGCCTCGTCGCGGATCGACCAATCGACTTCGTTGCGCCGTTCGATGCGCTCGCCCCAGGCAGCGTCGATGTCGGCGCGCGTCAGCGCGGCCGCGAGGCGCAAGCGTCCTTCGCGATCGCGGTCGTCGACATCGACTGCGACGATGAATTCGCGGCTCGCGAGCGCGTCGACGCTCGCGAACTCGACGCCACGACCGTTGGTCAGCGTGTAGCGGCGCTCGCCGCTGGCGCGGCGGCGGCCGATGCGATCCGGATAGGCCGCCGCCAGCAGCAGGCCGGCATGTTCTGCGTCGCGTCGCGCGCTGCTGGCCGGCGCTGCGGCGCGCGGCGCGGCGGGCGCGAGTCGCGAAAGCTGCGCGGCGATGCGCCGCACGCGCGCCAGCGTGCCGGGCTCGCCGCCGCCGCGCCACAGCGCCTCGAGGCGGGTTGCGATGTCGGTGTCGGCGCCGCGCAGCAGATCGCGCTCCGACAACAATGCGGCGAGATCCGCGCCGAGCGCTGTCATGCCGCGCTGCGCGGCGACCGTCAGCAGTTGCGCCAGCCGCGGGTGCGTCGGCAGGCGCGCGAGCTCGCGGCCGCGTGCGGTGATGACGCCGTCCGCGCCGATCGCGCCAAGCCGCTGTAATAAATCGCGGGCCGCCGCGAGCGTCGCCGCGGGCGGCGCATCGAGCCAGCGCAACGCGGCGGGATCACGCACGCCCCAGCTGGCCAGCTCGATCGCGAGGGGCGCAAGGTCGCTCTCGGCGATCTCCGCGGCAGTGCTCGCCGCGAGGCTGCGGTGGCTGCCTTCGCTCCAGAGCCGATAGCAGACGCCGCTGCTGACCCGCCCCGCGCGGCCGGCGCGCTGCTCGGCCGAGGCACGCGAAATGCGCTGGGTTTCGAGCCGGCTCATGCCCGTGCCCGGATCGAACACGCTGCGGCGCACGAGGCCGCTGTCGATGACGACTCGGATGCCGGGCAGCGTCAGGCTGGTCTCGGCGATGTTGGTCGCGAGGATCACGCGCCGCCGGCCGCGCGCATCCGGCTGCAGCGCCAGATCCTGCGCACCCACATCGAGATCGCCGTACAGCGGCAGCAGCACGACGTCGCCGGCGGCGGCCAGATCATCGAGCATGCCGGCCACGCGCCGGATCTCCGGCGCGCCGAGCAGAAACACCAGCAGGTCACCCGGCGCGGCGCCCAGCGCGCGCCGCACGGCCGCGACCACGGCGCGTTCGGCCGGATCCGGGCCGCCCGGCAGCAGCGGCAGGCCGCGCCCGACATACTCGATCGCGACCTCGAAGCTGCGTCCCGCCGCCGTGACGCGCGGCGCCGGCGTCGTGCCGTCGCCGAGCAGCGCCGCGACGGCGGCGCCATCCAGCGTCGCCGACATCACGACGATGCGCAGATCGAGCCCGAGTTCGCGCCGCGCATCGAGGCACAGCGCGAGACCGAGATCCGCCTGCAGGCTGCGCTCGTGGAATTCGTCGAACAGCACGGCGGCAATGCCTTCGAGCGCCGGGTCGTTCTGCAGCATGCGCGTCAGCACGCCTTCGGTGACGACTTCGATGCAGGTGTCGCGGCTGACGCGCGTCTCGAAGCGGGTGCGGTAGCCGACGCTGGCGCCCACCGCCTCGCCCAGCGTCTGCGCCATGCGCGTCGCGACGGCGCGCGCCGCCAGCCGGCGCGGCTCCAGCATCAGCAGCTTGCGACCCCGCACCCAGGGCTCGCCGCGCAGCGCGAGCGGCACGACGGTGCTCTTGCCCGCGCCCGGCGGCGCCTCGAGCACGGCCGCGTGGCCCAGGCGCAGCGCGTCGCAGAGCGCCGGCAGGGCCGCGTCGATCGGGAGTCCGGAGCGAAACATCGGTGGCATGGACGGCGGCGCGGTTCGTGTTGCGGCAGGCGCGGCGATTGTATGCAATGGCCGCATGCGCATCGTGAAGAAGCTGCTGCTCGCCGTCGCCGTCGGGGTTGGGCTGCTGTGGGGCGGCCTCGCGGCCTGGGCCTACTGGCCGACGGAGCCGGAGGTACCGGTCGCACAGCTTGCGCGCGCCGAAGACCGCTTCGTCGCCGTCGACGGCCTGCAGTTGCGGTATCGCAGCTGGGGCGCACCCGGCGCCGGGCGCCCCGCCCTGCTGCTGATCCACGGCTTCGGCAACTCGCTGCAGAGCTTCCGTGAGCTCGCCCCGCGGCTCGCCAGCTGCTGCCATGTCGTCGCGATCGACCTGCCCGGCTACGGGTTGTCGTCGAAGCCGGTCGATTTCGACTACCGCAACGGCCCCCAGGCTGCCGTCATGGTGCAGGCCGCGCGCGCGCTCGGCCTCGAACGCGTGGTCTACGTCGGACATTCGCTGGGCGGCGCGATCGCGCTGCAGGCCGTGGTGCAGGATCGCAATGCCCGCGGCCTCGTGCTGTTGAACCCCGGCATCGTCACGACCGGCGTGCCGAAGATCGTGCAGGTCACGCTGCCGCCGCTGCCGCGGATGTCGGCGAAGCTGTTCGCGAGCCGCGAGTTCCGCGGCGACTTCCTGCGCAAGTCCTACGTGAATCCGGCGCTCGTCACCGAGGAAGTCATCGACGATGTGATGCTGGCGGCGCGCAGCGAGGGCTACATGGCCGGCATGACCTCGCTGATGCAGCAGTACCACGAAGGCGAGGAAATCGCGCTCGCGGGCGACGTGCGCGTGCCGGTTCTGATCCCGTGGGGCAACCAGGACCGCAACAAACCGGCGAGCGAAGCGCAGACACTGCAACAGCTGCTGCCGGGATCTACGCTGGTCCGCTTCGACGCTGCCGGCCACTACGTCCACGAGGAGCAGCCCGATGGCGTGGCGCAGGCGATCACGGCCTGGCTGGCCACACTGCCGCCAGCCGCCGCTGTTACGATGGCGACGGACGGGACGCCCACAGGAGAACCGCGCTCATGAGAACCGACCGCAGCCGCCGCAGCACCAATGTCGAAGATCGACGCGGCATGCAACCCGCGCGCGGTGGTGCCGGCGTCAAGCTCGGCATCGGCGGCACGCTGCTCGCGCTGGTCGCGGCCTATTTCCTCGGCATCGATCCACGCATGCTGATGGGCGCGATGCAGGTCGCGCAGCAGCTGCCCGGTGCCGGTGCCGCAGCGCCGACCCAGGAAGTCGCGGCAGGTACGCCGCAGGATGCGGCAGGGGAATGGATGGCGGCGGTGCTCGGCGATACCGAGGACACCTGGGGACAGATCTTCGCTGCGGGCGGCGCGCAGTACGCGCCACCGACGCTGGTGCTGTTCGATGATGCCGTCAACTCCGGTTGCGGCAGTGCCAGCGCCGGCGGCGGGCCGTTCTACTGCCCGCGCGACCAGAAGATCTACATCGACCTCGATTTCTACCGCGAGCTCGAGACGCGGTTCCAGGCACCCGGCGATTTCGCCCGCGCCTATGTGCTCGCGCATGAAGTCGGGCATCACGTGCAGACGGTGCTCGGCACGACCAAGCAGGTGCGCGAGGCACAGGCGAACAGCAGCGAGACGCGCCGCAACCAGCTGCAGGTCATGATGGAACTGCAGGCCGACTGCTACGCCGGCATCTGGGCGCACCACGCCAACCGCTCGCGGCAGATCCTCGAGAACGGCGATGTCGACGAGGCGCTCGGCGCCGCCGCTGCGGTTGGTGACGACACCATCCAGCGCCGCGTGCAGGGCCAGGTCGTGCCGGAATCGTTCACGCACGGATCCGCGATGCAGCGCGCGGAGTGGTTCAAGCGCGGACTGCAGAGCGGCAGCGTGCAGGCCTGTGACACCTTCAGCCGGAGCCCCGGAGCATGATGCCATTGCGATCTTCGACGGTGCGCGCGCTGGCGCTGGGGCTGCTGTTGATTGGCAGCCTGCCGCAGGCGCAGGCGGAAGACACCACCGCGGTCGACGCCGAAGCGAGCTACCGCTTCGGCTTGAGCTTCGGCGAGCAGCTGCGGCGCTTTGGCGTCACGGATGAACTGTCGCTCGCCGAAGTGTCGCGCGGGCTGGCCGATGCGCTCGCGGGCAAGACGACCAGCCCCGACGACATGCAACGTCTCGGCGCCTTCCTGGATGGCTTGCGCGCGCGCCTGGCCAACCGCAACCGCGCCGCTGCGCAGCAGTTCCTGGCTGACAACGCCAAGACCCGCGGCGTGCGCAGCACCGCTTCAGGCCTGCAGTACCGCGTGCTGACTGCCGGCAACAGCCGCAGCCCGCTGCCGCTGCCGGACAGCGAGGTCACGGTGCATTATCGCGGCACGTTGCTCGATGGCACCGAGTTCGACAGCTCTTACTCGCGCGGCCAGCCTGCCACGTTCGGCGTGGGCGGCGTCATCAAGGGTTGGCAGGAAGCGCTGGTCATGATGCGACCGGGCTCGAAGTGGGAGTTGTTCATCCCGCCGGATCTCGCCTATGGCGACGCGTCGCCACCGACCATCCCGCCCGGATCCCTGCTGCGTTTCGAAGTGGAATTGCTGTCGGTCAGCAGCGCAGCAGGGACGCGCTGAACCAGCCGGCGCGCAGGGCGCGCCGGCCGTCACGCGGCTCAGCTGCCTGCGCCTTCCTTGTTCTGCGCGATCCAGGTCAGCGCCGCATCGATATCAGCGAGCTCGGCCGCGGCAAGGCCTGCAATGCGGCCACCGCCCGCCTCGGCACGCAGCCGGTCCATCTCGGTCTGCGACACTTTGTGGACCCACACCAGCCCGCGGCGGACCTTGGACGTGAACTTCTGCTTGTTTTCCTCGCTCATCGAACGCTCTCCTCAGACAACGACCAGATTTGCTGCAGTATGAGGCGTCAGCGCGGTTCTGGCGAGTGAGGATCGCGCAGCATCGACACGGCGAACAGCAGCCAGGCCAGCATGAAGGCGGTGCCGCCCAGCGGCGCCACCATGCCGAACCAGCGCGGCGCGCCGAAAGTCAGCGCATAGATGCTGCCGCAGAACAGCGCGAGACCCGTCACCAGCAGCCATGCGCTCCAGCGCCGCAGCGCCGTGTCATGGCGCGCGCGCACCAGCGTCAGCAGGAACAAGCCGAGCGTGTGGAAGAACTGGTATGCCACGCCCGTCTCGAACGACTCGAAGCGCGCGGGCGGCAGCACCGGCTTCAGCGCATGCGTGCCGAATGCACCCAGCAGCGTCGCGAGCGCGAGCGACAGCGCTGCGAACGCGAGCCAGTACGCAACGGACACCGACTTGGCTGGGCGGGCGTTCATCTGTCGATCATAGGCTGCCAGGCGCGTTCGCGCCGCTAGAGCTCGCCGATCGCCCGCGCCAGCCGCAGCCGCGCGAGCTCGACGTCCATTGCAGCGTCATCGCGATTGCTGGCAGCCAGCACCCGCAACGCAATTGCGTCAAGCACCTGCGTGTTGCTGACGAGGCCCGCGCCGTAAAGCTCGCGGCTGATGCGCAGGTTCTCTTCGGCCTGCTCGACCGACTCGCGTGTCGCATCGCGACGAGCCTCGGCCTCGGCCATGCCCAGCCACGCTTCACGCACCTGCAGCTCGAGCAGGCCGGCCGCATCCTCGCGGCGCAGGCGCGCGGCGCGCCCCGCCCGCTCGAGCGAGCGCGCCCGGTTGAGTGACTGGCCGCCGTCGAACAGCGTCCAGCGGAAACCGACCCCGACGCTGCTGAACTCCTCGCGATCGAGCACAGTGCTTTCCAGATGCTGCCACCCGCCCTGCAGCGCGAACTGGGGCAGCAGCTTGGCGCGCTCGGCCCGGCCCTGCGCCTCGAGGGCTCCGGCGCGCGCGTCGAGGGCCCGCAGCTCGCTGCGGTTCGCGCGCGCGGCGGTCAACAGCGCCGCCAGGTCGCGCGTCTCCGGTGCGAATCCGTTCAGCGACGCGCGATCCTCGATGTCGGGCACGCGATCGAGCGGCTGTCCGAGCCTGCGGTTGTAGGCAGCGTGCGCGAGCTGCACGCCATTCGCAGCACGAACGTTCTGTTGCGCCGCGTTCGCGAGCGCGACTCGCGCCGCGAGCAGATCGCTCGTGGCGACCATCTCGCGCGACACCATGGCGTCGACGTCGGCGACGTGCGCCGCAAGGCTCGCGACGTTTGCTTCCGCCGAGGCCTGGGCGCGCCGCGCACGAAGCACGCCGACGTAGCGCTCCGCGACGTCCATGCGCAGGTCGGCCACGGTGTGCTCGCCGACCGCGTCGGCGGCATCGCGCTTGAGCCGCGCGGCGCGGATCGACGCCGACAGCGCGCCGCCGGTATACAGCGGCAGCGTCAGCTGCAGCCCGCCCATCACGGTGTCATCCTCATCGAATATCGGCGGCGACCGGAACGCCAGGCCCGGCGTGACGACCGACAGCGACGGCGCCGTGTCGTAGCGCATGTAGCTCGCGGTCGCCTCGACCCGCGGCAGCCTGCCGGCGCGCGCCGCCCGCTCGCCGGCGGCGGCCGCCTCGGCGTCGGCCTGCACCGCTGCCACGGCCGGATCGCGATCGAGTGCCATCCGCCAGGCTTCCTGCAGCGACTCGGCGGCGGCCACGCGACCGGGCGTGGCCGCAGCGAGCACCAGAGCGACGACGGCAGCGAGACCGCGCCGCTGCATCACTTGTGAACCTCTTTCAGGGACACGATGCCGAGCGCCTTCAGGACATAGGTTTCGTAGACAGGTGCCACGGAACCGCTGCGCACCTTGTGCAGGAAATACTTCTCGAAGGCGATCTTGGCCAGGTGCACCCACTTGCCCTCCTTCGCCCAGGTCACGTTGCGCGGCGGAATCTGCGGCAGCGCCACGAAGGCCGCACCACGATCGCCGAAGTCGGCAATGCAGATCGCGTTCCAGCTCGCCTGCGCCGTCGCGGGCTTGCCCTCGACGTCGGCCGCGATGTTCTCGCAGATGGCCGACACCATGGACTCGATCATGTAGCCGGTCTTGGGCGCGCCGACGGGCAGCGGCGTCGCCTCGACCGGCGGAATCGCGACACAGACGCCCGCCGAGAAGATGTTCGGGTACTTCGGCGAGCGCTGGTGCGCGTCGATCAGCACGAAGCCGCGCGGATTGCACAGGCCCGGCACGGCAGCGACCGGATCGACGCCGCGAAACGCGGGCAGCAGCATCGCGAACTTGAACGGCACGGCGTGCTGCTTCTTCGGTTTGGCGTCGTCGTCCACTTCGGTGATCCTGACCTCGGTCGCAGTGACTTCGTCGACGCGCGCGTTCGTGATCCACTTGATGTGGCACTGGCGCAGCTCCGATTCCATCAGGCCCTTGCTGTCACCGACTCCGCCCAGCCCCATGTGGCCGATGTACGGCTCGCTGGTCACGAACGTGATCGGCACCTTGTCGCGCAGCTTGCGCTTGCGCAGGTCGGCATCGAGGATCATCGCGAACTCGTAGGCCGGTCCGTAGCAGCTCGCACCCTGCACGGCGCCGACCACGATCGGGCCGGGATCCTCGAGGAACTTCTCGTAGGCATCCCACGCGGCCTGCGAGTGCGCATGCGTGCAGACCGACTGGGTGTGCGCGGCGGGCCCGAGACCGGGCACTTCGTCGAACGCGAGTTTCGGTCCCGTCGCGATGACGAGGTAATCGTAGGCGAGCGTCGCGCCATCGGCGAGGGTCAGGCGATTGTCCGCGGCATCGATCTGGGTGACGGGCTGTGCGATCCAGTCGACGCCCTTGGACGTCAGCGGATCGTGCATCTCGACGCGCGTCTGCTCGGGCTTGCGCCAGCCGACCGCAACCCAGGGATTGGACGGCGTGAACTCGAAGAAAGGCGACGAACCGACCAGCGTGACGCGATGCTCGCGGCCGAGCTTCTTGCGCAACTCGAACGCGCAGGGCACGCCGCCGATCCCGGCGCCGACGACAACGATGTGAGCCATGGTCAAGCCCTCCTGCGGTAGGCGTAATAGAGAACCGGGATGACGACCAGCGTCAGCACGGTCGAGATCAGGATGCCGAAGATCAGCGACACGGCGAGGCCGTTGAAGATCGGATCGTCGAGGATGAAGAACGCGCCGATCATCGCGGCCAGCGCCGTCAGCGCGATCGGCTTGGCGCGGATCGCGCCGGCGCGCACCACGGCGTCCTCGAGGGAGCGGCCCGCCGCGACTTCGAGGTTGATGAAGTCGACCAGCAGGATCGAGTTGCGCACGATGATGCCGGCCAGCGCGATCATGCCGATCATGGACGTGGCCGTGAACTGCGCGCCCAGCAGCGCATGACCGGGCATCACGCCGATGATGGTCAACGGGATCG
>JBIITU010000039.1:0-14321 GCA_044340335.1 Steroidobacteraceae bacterium | reverse complement strand
CTACTGGGGCGCCGATCAGTTCGCCCTCGCCGTCGCGTTCGCGCTGGGCTCGGCGATCGTCGCGGCGTGGCTGCCGGCCCGCAAGGGCGGCCGCGTGCAGCCCGTGGACATCCTGCGCGGTGCGGCATGAACAGGGCCCTCGCCGCATGAGCGTGCTGCGCGCCGAAGGCCTGACCCGCACGTTGACGGGCGAAGTGCCGGTCACGCTGGTCGCGGATGCCGATGTCACGATCGAGCGCGGCGAGTTCGTCGTGATCCGCGGCCCTTCCGGATCGGGCAAGTCCTCGCTGCTCTATCTGCTTGGGCTGCTCGACCGGCCGACGTCCGGCCGGCTGCTGCTGGAAGACGAAGACACCAGCCAGTTCGACGAGGACCGGCTCGCCGAGCTGCGACTGGCCAAGCTGGGTTTCGTGTTCCAGTTCCATTTCCTGCTCAACGAGTTCAGCGCCCGCGACAACGTCATGATGCCGATGCGACGCCTTGCGCGACTCGATCGCGCAGCCCAGCAGCAGCGCGCGATGCAGCTGCTGGGCGACCTGGGTCTCGCCGGCCACGAACACAAGCGACCCTCGCAGTTGTCCGGCGGGCAGCGCCAGCGTGTCGCGATCGCGCGCGCGCTCGCCAACGACCCGCTCGTGATCCTGACCGACGAGCCCACCGGCGCGCTCGACACCAAGTCGAGCGAGAACGTGCGCGAGATCCTGCGTGAACTTGCGACCGTGCAGGGGCGCAGCGTCATCGCCGTGACCCACGACGTCCAGTTCGCGAGCGCCGCCGACCGGCAGATCGAGATCGTGGACGGGCGCATCGTCCGGCCGAGCGCGATCGCCGCCTGACGGGCTAACATCGGCTCATGAACGAGCCCCGCCTGTTGCTGGCCTGTTGCGTCCTGCTGCTGCTCCCCGCGCTGGGGATGGCAGCGTCCCCTGCCGCATCGGCCGCCGCACCCCGAGCCGCTCTCGATGCCGAGCTGGCCGGGATCCTCGCGCAATTGCCCGGCCGCTACGTGGGGCTCGCGCCGCTGCCCGGGCAGCCCGCTGCGCCGCCCGCACCGCTTTACCACCGCATCGTCACGCTGGACGCGCCGCGGCTCGGCCGGCACGTGCTGTACCACGAGATCACGCGCGACGGGTTCGAGTCACAGCGTCCGCAGCAGCAGAAGATCTACGTGTTCGACACCAGCGCGCGCCGCAGTCGCAACTCGATGCGTTCCTGGACAGTGCCGTTCGGCAGTGTGATCCCGGCACCCGACCGCGACGCCGCCACGCTCGCGGCGCTGGACCTGCGGCAGCTGAAATCTTTTCCGCGCGGCTGCGAGATCCGCTGGCGCACCACCGCAGCGGAGTCGCCGCAACACATCGCCGAGGTGCTGCCCGAGGACTGCGCGTTCCCGAGCGAAGCCTTCCGCCAGACCGTGCGGCCGTCGATGCGTTACGAACTGGATGCGCGCTCGTTCACGCTGCACGAGGTGTTCTACGACGCCGAGCGCCGCCCACTGTTCGCCGATCCCGGCCCGCTGCGGGCGCGGCGCGCGCGGACCATGCAGGAAGTGCTCGACGCCACGACCGCTTCGGACTGGCGCCAGCCCGATCCGGCGCGAACGCTCTACCTCGAACTGCCTGCCGGTCGCGTGATCCTCGAGCTCGCGCCGGCGTTTGCGCCGCGCACGGTCGAGAACCTGCTGACCCTGGCCCGTGCCGGCTGGTTCGACGGCCTGTCGATCAACCGCGTGCACGACAACTTCGTCGTGCAGTGGGGCGACCCCGATGCCAGCAAACCACAGGGACAGGCGGCAGCACGCATTGCCCCCGAGTTCACCCGCCGCTGGACCGATGACCTCGCCGTGACGCTGCTGCCCGATCCCGACAACTTCGCGGCCCAGGTCGGTTTCGTCGACGGCCTGCCGGTCGCAGGCGATCGCGCCCGCGGCGAGATCTGGCCTGCGCACTGCTACGGCGCGCTCGGCGTCGGGCGCGACATCGCACTGGATTCCGGCAACAGCAGCGAGTTGTACGTCGTGATCGGCCATGCCCCGCGTCAGCTCGAGCGCAACATCACGGTGGTTGGCCGAGTGCTGCGCGGCATGGAGCTGCTGGCCGCGCTGCCACGCGGCACGGGGCCGCTGGGATTCTACGAGCGGCCCGAGCAGCGCGTGCCGATCCGCGCGCTGCGGCTGGCCGCCGACCTGCCCGCGAGCGAGCGCGCAGCCATCGAGGTGATGCGCACCGATACGGCTGCGTTCGACGACCTGATCGAAGCGCGCCGCAACCGGCGCGACGACTTCTATCGCGTGCCCGCCGGACACATCGACCTGTGCAACGTACCGCTGCCGGTGCGGACGCCACTGGATTCAACCCATGCGCAACGCTGATTGTCTGGTCATCGGCGCGGGCATCGGCGGCCTCGCCGCGGCGCTCGCGCTCGCGCGCGCCGGCCAGCGGGTGCGCGTGTTCGAGCAGGTGGCGGAGATCGGCGAAGTCGGCGCTGGTCTCAGCATCACGCCGAACGCCGGGCGCGCGCTGCTGCACCTGGGGCTCGGCGATGCACTCGCGGCCATCGGCAACACGCCGCCGGTCGGCGCGATCCGGCATTACGCCACGGGCGAAGTGCTGGTCACGCTCGCGCAGGACCAGAGCCGGGAGAGATACGGCGTGCCGCTCTATCACGTGCATCGCGCCGATCTGCATGCCGCGCTCGCCGCGGCGCTGCGCACGGCGCAGGGCGACGTGATCCACACCGGGCGCGCGCTCGAATCCTTCCAGCAAGGTGAACAGGGCGTCGTGGCGCGCTTCAGCGACGGCTCCACCGCATCCGGCGACTGCCTGATCGGCGCGGACGGCATCCACGCGGCGAGTCGCCGTCTGCTGTTCGGCGCCGATCGCCCGAACTTCACGGGCTACATCGCCTGGCGCGGGCTCGTGCCCGGCGAGCGCGTCGCGGCCGATCTGATCGATCCGCCGCTGTGCATGACCGTCGGGCCACGCCGGATGTTCATGCGCTATCCGCTGCGGCGCGGCAGCGTCGTCAACTTCGTCGCGATCGCACGGCGCGCCGCCTGGACCGAGGAAGGCTGGTCGGTCCCAGCGACCGTGCAGGAAGTGCTGACGGAGTTCGCGGACTTCGAGCCGCGCGTGCTGCGGCTGCTCGAACTGACGCCGCCCGAACGGCTGTTCAAGTGGGGCCTGTTCGATCGCGACCCGCTGCCGAGCTGGACCCGCGGCCTTGTCACGCTGCTCGGCGACGCGGCACATCCGATGCCACCCTTTACCGGCCAGGGCGCCGTGATGGCGCTCGAGGACGCCGCGATCCTGGGACGCGCCGTCGGGGCTGCCGACAACATCGAAGCCGCCCTGCACCGCTACGAGACCGCGCGCCATGCGCGCGTCGTCACTGCGCTCGAGATGTCGCGCGCGCGTTCGGAGCTGTATTTCGCCGACGATCCGCAGCAGCAGGTGCGCGCGCTGGGCGCGGGCATGGCGGAGCTGCGCACGCTGTATGACTACGACGTGGCGACCGTCTCGGTATGAGCCATCGGCACGAGAATGAACCGCTGACGCCGGTCACGCTCGAGATCGTCGAAGGCGTGCTCGAGTCGACCATGAAAGAGATCGAAGCACAGGTTGAGCGCACAGCCCGCTCGACCAATATTCGCGAAGCCAATGACCATGTGCCGGCGATCTTCGATGCCGCGGGTCGTTCGGTGGCCTCGGTATCCTTCACGGCCAACGTGGATCCGATCCTGAAGCGCTGGCAACCAGACGACATCCATCCCGGTGATGTTTTCCTCTGGAACCATCCTTACGAATCGGACGGCGGCATCGGTCATCTTCCCGACCTGTGCCTGACGCTGCCTGTCTTCTTCGACGGTCGCATCGTCGCCTGGGTGCAGGAGTTGGGTCATGTACAGGACATCGGCGGCATGGTGCCGGGCAGCCTGTCGCAGACAGCCACCGAGATCTTCCAGGAAGGGCTGATCGTGCCGCCGCTCAAGCTGTATGAGCGCGGCGTACGCAACGAAGCCGTGCACCGTCTGTTGCTCGCGAACACCCGCTTCCCGGACGACATGGAAGGTGACGTCGACGCCATGATCAGCGGCGCAAGACTCGGTGTTGCACGGCTCGAATGGTTATGCGAGCAACACGGTGCGGCGAAGGTTGAACGGGCGTTCGAAGCACTGATAGAACGCTGCCGACGTACGCTGCTCGAGGCGGTCTTTCCGCAGATCCCGGACGGCAGCTACGAGTACGAGGACTTCGTCGAGTACGTCGATGTTTCCCCCGAGGAGCCGCGGCAGTTCATCCGGATCTTCCTGCGCATGACCAAGTCGGCCGAGCACCTGCTGTTCGACTTCACCGGCACCGACGCCCAGGTTCGCGGCTCGATCAACTTTCCCGCCGATGCACGCTTCTACGCGCGCGCGCTGCTGACGACGTTCAAGGCGCTGCAGCCCGACCTGCTCGTCAACGACGGCGTGCTCAAGGTCGTCGACGTGCGTGTTCCGGAAGGCACAGTGCTCAATCCTCGCTTTCCGGCAGCCTGCAGCTACCGCCACTATCCGTTGATCCGCTGTTTCAGCGTCGTGCTCGGAGCGCTGGCCCGCGCACTCGGCGGCCGCGTGCCGCAGGGCGCGGACAACATGAGCGGGATCAGCTTCAGCGGTATCCGGCCCGAAACCGGACAGACCTGGTATCTGTCGATGCCGCTCGGCGGAGGTTCCTGTGGACGTCCGGTGGCGGACGGCACCGACACCGTGCTGATGACTCCCGGACGCAATGTGCCGAGCGAGTATGGCGAGACCTTCTACCCGTTGCGTATCCGCGAGTTCGGCCTGAACCCGGACTCTGGCGGTCCCGGAAAGCATCGCGGCGGACTCGGTTACCGGATACTGATCGAGTTTCTCGCGCCAGCGCGCGTGCGCGTGCGCACCGACCGCTACTACCTCGAACCTACCGGCGTCGACGGCGGCAAACCGGGCGGCACAGCGCAGTTCATCATCAACCCCGGAACGCCGGAAGAACAGCTGCTTCCCGGCAAGTCGGACAACGGGGAGGTCAAGGCCGGTGACACGCTGCTCGTGACGAGCCCGGGTGGTGGTGGCTGGGGCGATCCGCTCGAGCGCGAGGCCGACCTCGTTGCCCTTGATGTCGCGCGAGGCTTGATCACGGCGGACGCCGCTCGACAGCAATACGGCGTCGCCATCGGGGACCCTGCGGCCACCATGGCGCTGCGGCATGCAATCGCGGCGCAACGCGGGCCGCGCGCACTGTTCGATCGGGGCGACCGCTATCGCGACTTCGTGCGCCGTGGCTTGATTCAGCCACGCATGGCCGATCCATGAGCGACTGGCGCTTCGCGATAGATTCGGGCGGCACGTTCACCGATCTGGTCGCGATCGGTCCCGACGGTCGCGAACTCGCCCTCAAGGTGCCTTCCGTGCCAGCAGAGCCGGTGCTGGGACCGATGAATGCGATCGAAGCAGCGTTGCGCGAGCTCGGCGAAGTCCGGGTCGACGACGTCGCGCATGGCACGACCGTCGGACTGAACGCACTGCTGCAGAGACGCTTCCCGAGCGTCGCGCTGATCGTGACGCGCGGCTTTCGCAACGTACTCGAGATCGCGCGCCATACTGTTCCGGGTCAATGGGGCGCCATCTACTCCTGGGTCAAGCCACCGCGTGTGGTGCCGCTCGAGTGGGTCATCGAGATCGATGAGCGCGTCGATGTCAACGGCACCGTGCTCGAGCCGCTCAGCGCCGCCTCGGTCGCCGCTGCCGTGGAACGCATTGCCGCCGGTGGCGTGGAGACCGCCGCGATCTGCCTGCTGCACTCCTATCGCAATCCCGCGCATGAACAGGCGGTTGCGCGCGCGCTGCGCGACCGACTGCCAGCACTGCCGCTGTCGCTGTCGTCCGAGATCATGCCGGAGTTCCGCGAGTACGAGCGCATGGTCACCACGGCGACCAACGCCGTGCTGACGCCACTCGTCGGAAGATACCTTGGCGAGTTCGGCACGCGCGCGCGAGCGCGGCTGGGTGGCGCGACACGCGTGTTCGTGATGCGCTCGGCGGGCGGTGTCGTCGATGTCGATGAGGCGGCGCGACAACCGCTACGCACGGCGCTGTCTGGACCTGCCGGCGGCGTGCTCGGCATGGCGCGACTCGCGCTCGAGGCCGGTCACCGGCGCGCGCTGACTTTCGACATGGGTGGCACGAGCACCGACGTCGCGGCGGTGGAGGACGGCGACCCCCCGCTGACCACCGAAGCGATGGTCGACACCTACCCACTGCGCGCGCCGACTATCGATCTCGTGACGATCGGCGCCGGCGGCGGCAGCGTCATTGCGCTCGGTCTCGGTGACAGGCTCACCGTCGGACCTACCAGCGCTGGCGCGGTGCCGGGACCCGCCTGCTATGAGCGCGGCGGTACGCAGCCGACAGTCACCGACGCGAATCTGGTGCTGGGTCGCCTGCCCGCGGCGTTGCTGGGTGGCTCGATGCCGCTCAGCGTGGATGCAGCGCGCGCCGCACTCACCCCGCTCGCCGCCAGACTCGGACTCAGCGTCGAGGCACTCGCGGCGACCGCGGTCGAAATCGTGGACAACAACATGGCGGGCGCCGTGCGTCAGGTCTCGATCCGGCGCGGCATCGATCCGCGCGACTACACGCTGGTCGCCTTCGGCGGCGCCGGTCCGCCGCATGCGACGCGTCTCGCCGAGCTCGTCGGCATTCGTCGTGTGCTCGTACCGCCGCACCCAGGCATGGGCAGCTGCAACGGCATGCTGATCGCCGATGCAATGCTCGATGAAGTGCGCACCTGCGTGCTGACGGGTCGCGCGCTGAACGCCGACGCGTTGCGTGCCGTCCAGACGGAACTCGCTTCCAGCCTTGCGGCGGCAGCGCGGGCCCTCCCAGCGGGCGAACGTCGCCTGCGCTACCGCATCGACCTGCGCTATGTCGGCATGGGTTCAGAGATCCGCATCGGCCTGGAGCCTGGCGACTTCGAGCAGCCGCAGCTGGACGCACTGTTTGATCGCTTCCACGCGGACTATCGGCGCCTGTTTGGCTACGACTATCGCGGCCGGCATGCGATCGAATCACTTGCGTTGCGGGCCGAACTGCGCGTCGCCCGTCTCGGGCAGCTCCCTCCCGTGCAGCTGCCTCACGGAACGACGCAGGTCAGACCGCGCGCGCAGCGCCGCGCCGTGCTCGACGCCGACGGGGTCAGCGCTGAACTCGCGGTGTTCTCGCGCGAGGATCTGCCGGCCGGCTGGAGCGCTGCGGGACCGTTGTTCATCGACCAGTACGATTCGACGACGCTGGTGCGTTCGAACCAACAGGTCGCGGTCGATCCGTACGGCAACCTTCTGATCGAGATCGGCGCATGACCGCGCGGGTCCATGCAATCGCAGCGACGCTGACGGCACTGAGCCTGCTCCTCGGCTGCACCCGTAGCGAGACGCCAGACGCTGCGATGGCCGCATCAGCGGGCGACACGAACCGCTCGGCGAGCGTGCTCGCGCCCAGGGTGGGCGGGCTCGCGCCTGCCGGCACGGCCGCCGACGTCTACTGGCAGCGCTTCGCGAGCAACGTAGTGACTCGCAGCAATGGCCGTATCGCACCGGTGATGCTGACGCGCGGTGAAGTCGGCAGCGACGAGCAGATCTTCAACGGCCTGAGACGCAACCGACTGCAGCTCGCCGTGAACGGTTCGCATTCGATCTCAACTGCAGTACCCGAATTCTCCGTTCTTGGACTGCCGTACGCGTTCGACAGTGACGCTGAGGCCGAGTTCGTCGCGAGCGGCTACCTCGCGGCCCGACTCGATCCACTGCTGCGCAAGCAGGGCCTACGCCTGCTGCGACTCCTTCCGATGGGCTTCCACAATCTGTATGCGCAGCGTCCGATCCGAACACCGGCCGATCTGCAAGGCCTGCGCGTGCGGCAGCCCGGCGATCCAGCGAGTGCGGCTTACGCACAAGCGCTGGATCTGGATCTGACGCCGCTACCTTCCAGCGAGATCGTCACCGCGTTGCAGACCGGACTGATCCAAGCCGGCACGACGGTGACGTTGAATTACCTGTGGGGCGGAATGAGCCGCGACGCTCCCGTGCTGACGCTGACACGGCATGCGTATCTGTTCAATGCGGTGCTCGCCAACGAGACCTGGTGGAACGGCCTGACGACTGCTGACCGCGATCTGATCGAGGGCGCGTTCGGCTCGGCCACCGAGTACGGCGAATTGATGCGTGCCGCTGAAGTGCGTGATCTCGCGGCCGCCTCGGCACGCGGCAGCGTCACACTGCTCGAGCTGACGACCGCGGAACTGGCACAGTGGCGCGCGCCAACGGCGCGGGTTGCGCAACGCCTGATCGGCGAGCTCGGCGGCGAGTCACAATCTGTTTACGATGCGATCGTGGCCGGCCGCTTGGCCTGGGCGTTGCGACGACAGGAGTCTTCCGCACCATGACTGCAAAGATCGCGAATGATGCGCTTGCCGCGCTGGCAGAAGCGCTGCACTCATGAACATCGACGCCAAGCGCAAAGCAGCTGCCGGAAAGCTGCAGGCTCCACTCGCCAGTGGCAAACCACCGCAGGTGCGCGTGGGCCGCGAAACGTCCGGCCGCAGCGGCAAGGGCGTCAGCGTGATCACCGGCCTGCCATTGACCGGTGATGCGCTGGCGACATTGGCCACGCAGCTCAAGAAGCGTTGTGGCTCAGGCGGCACGGTGCGCGATGGCGTGATCGAAATCCAGGGCGACCACCGCGACCTGCTGGTGCAGGAACTTACCCGACTCGGGTACCCCGCGAAGCGTTCCGGCGGCTGACGCCACCGCGCCCCGGGCCGAAGCTGCGCGTGCCGCCACCCGAGCCGGCAGCGCCGCCGCTGCGCTGTCCGCCGCCCTGCGGCGCGCGTGCCTGGTTCGGGCGCGATTCGTCGCGTCGCGAGCCACCGCCGCCACCACCACCGCCACCGCGATGTCCCTGGCCCTGGCCGCGACCACCATGGCCGCCCTGGCCACCGCGCGACCCCTGCCCCGCGCGCGGCTGTTGCGCGCTGCGCGGATCGACGTAGCCATATTCGACGTTGCGCGAGGCAGCGGCCGTCGGCGCCTGCTCGTACGCGGGCAGCGTCGAAAACGGGATCGAACGCTTCATCGTGCGCTCGATATCGCGCAGCAGCGAAGCCTCATCCGGGGCGACCAGCGACACGGCCGAACCGGTCGAGCCGGCGCGCGCGGTGCGGCCGATGCGATGCACGTAGTCCTCGGGCACGTTCGGCAGCTCGTAGTTGACGACGTGCGGCAACTCCTTGATGTCGAGGCCGCGCGACGCGACTTCGGTGGCGACCAGCGCCGTGACCCTGCCTTCCTTGAAATCGGCCAGCGCCTTCACGCGCGCGTTCTGGCTCTTGTTGCCATGGATCGCGTTGGCGCGGATGCCGGCGGCATCGAGCTGCTCGGCAAGCCGGTTGGCGCCGTGCTTGGTGCGCGTGAACACGAGCACCTGCTCCCAGGCGCCCTCGCCGGCGACACCATGCTTGAACAGATGCACGAGCAGATGGCGCTTCTGGTCCTTGGCGACGCGATACGCGACCTGATCGACGCGATCGGCGGTCGTGTTGCGTGCGGCGACCTCGACGGCGATCGGATCGCGCAGCATGCGCTCCGCCAGGCCGCGGATGTCTTCGGAGTAGGTGGCCGAGAACATCAGGTTCTGGCGCTGCGCCGGCAGCATCTTCAGGATGCGCTTGATCGGCTGGATGAAGCCCATGTCGAGCATGCGGTCGGCTTCATCGAGCACCAGATGGCGCACGGCCGACAGATCGCCGTAACCCTGCTCGACCAGGTCGATCAGGCGACCCGGGGTCGCGATCAGGATGTCGCAGCCGGCGCGCAGGCCGTCGATCTGCGGGCGTTCGCCCACGCCGCCGAAGATCACGAGCGGCCGCAGCTTCTTGTACTTGCCGTAGTCGCGCACGTTCTCGACGATCTGCGCGGCGAGTTCGCGCGTGGGAGTGAGCACGAGCACGCGCGGCAGGCGGCCTTCACTCGCGCCCAGCTTCTGCAGCAGCGGCAGCACGAAGCTGGCCGTCTTGCCGGTGCCGGTCTGCGCGCCGGCGAGCACATCGCGGCCGCTGAGAACCGCCGGAATGGCCTTCTGCTGGATGGGAGTCGGCGTGGTGTAGCCCTTTTCGGCGACAGCACGCAGCAGCTCGGGCTCGAGCCCGAGAATTTCAAATGACATTGCTAGAGAATCCTTGTTGTGACTCGCCAGGCACTTGACGTGCTGCGGTCAGAAGCGAGGGAGTTTGAACGATCGAGGCTGAGCCCGAACAAAGGGGGCGCTGACCGCGCGACCCTGATTTGATCGCTCCACTATACACGAACCGCGCCGCCCGCGTTCCAGTATCGCGTCACATTGCGTGAGTGCGCGCGCATCCACTAAGTTCTGCGCGTGGAAAAGGACGCTCCAGCCGCCCGCGCCCTGCTCGAAGTGCAGGGACTCACCCGTCGCTACAGCGCAGACCGCGAGCCGGTGCTCAGTGGCATCGATCTCGCGCTGCAGCCTGGCGAATATGTCGCGATCATGGGTGAGTCGGGTGTCGGCAAGTCGACGCTGCTGAACCTGCTCGCAGGACTCGACCGGCCGGACGTCGGGCGCATCCTGTTCGAGGGCGTCGATTTCGCGAGCCTCGACGACGACGCCATGACGCTGCTGCGGCGGCGCGAGTTCGGCTTCGTGTTCCAGGCTTTTCACGTGCTGCCCTACCTGACCGTCGAACAGAATGTGGCGCTGCCGCTGGAACTGCTCGGCACGCGCGGCGCCGCGGCGACCGAGCGCGTCGGCGCGATGCTCGCGGCCACGGGGATCGCGCCGCTCGCGCAGCGGCATGCGCGCGAGCTGTCGGGCGGCGAACTGCAGCGCGTCGCCATCGCGCGCGCCCTCGTGCATCGGCCGCGCCTGCTGCTGGCCGATGAACCCACCGGCAACCTGGATCCGACCACCGCAGCGACGGTGCTCGCGCTGTTGCGCGAGCAGCTGCGCGCGCAGGGCGGCGCGGGCCTGCTGATCACGCACTCGGAAGCGGCAGCGGCGACGGCGGATCGCGTGCTGCGACTCGACGGCCGTTCACTGCGCACCGTGACGCGCGCATGAGCGCGGCGACCCGTGCGGCGCTGCGCCTGCTCGCGTTGGCGCAGTGGCGCGAACAGCCGCTGCGCGTGCTGCTGACGCTGGTCGTCATCGCGCTGGGCGTTGCGCTGTCGTCGGCGGTCTACCTGATCAACTCGGGCGCGCTCGGGGAGTTCAACCAGGCGACGCGCCGGCTGGTCGGCGAAGCAGACCTGATCATCCGCGGCGGCGATGCCGGCTTCCCCGAGACCGTGTTCACGAGCATTGCGCGGACCGACGGCGTGCGCATGGCCAGCGCCGTCGTCGCGATCGACGTCGCGCTGCCGGGACGCACGCAACCGTTGCGGCTGCTCGGCATCGATCCGCTGCGTGCCGGCGTCATCCAGCCGCAGCTCCTGGGCGATGTTGCGGGCCAGCTGTTCGAACTGTTCGAGCCGGATGCCGTGCTGCTGAGCCCGGCCGCCGCCGACTGGCTCGGCGTGACGCGCGGCGACAGCTTCGAGGTCGGTGTCGGCAGCGGCACGCGCAAGCTGCGCGTGCTCGGCCTGTTGGCTACGCAAGGCACGTCGCAGCGACTCGCCGTCATGGACATCGCTTCGGCGCAGTGGCTGTTCGACCGGCTCGGGCGCATCGATCGCATCGACCTGCGCATCGCGCGCGGCGCCGACGTCGCGATGCTGCGGCGCGAACTGCAGGCGCAATTGCCGCCAGGCGTGAATCTGGTCGAGCCCGCGATCGAGCGCGATCGCGCTGTCACGGTCACGCGTGCGTATCGCGTCAACCTGAACATGCTGGCGCTGGTGTCGTTGCTGACCGGCGCCTTCCTCGTGTTCTCGACCCAGTCGCTGGCGGTGCTGCGTCGGCGCCAGGCGCTCGGGCTGCTGCGCGCGCTTGGACTGCGGCGCGGCGAGCTTCAGTCCGCATTGCTCGCAGAAGGTATCGCGCTCGGCGCCGTCGGTGCGCTGCTCGGCGTCGCGCTGGGGCAGGGCCTGGCCTGGGCCGTGCTCGCATGGCTGCAGGGCGATCTTGGCGCGGGCCAGCTCGCCGCAAGCGCGATCGAGCGCCAGATCGCATGGGGGCCGCTCGCCGCGTTCTTCGCGATCGGCACGGCGATTGCGAGCGCCGGCGCCTGGGTGCCCGCACTGGAAGCGGCGCGGCGCGCACCCGCCATGGCGCTGCGTGCCGGCGATGCGGAGCCCGCGTTGCTGCGCCTGCGCAGCCTGGCGCCGTCGCTGCTGTTGCTGGCCGCGGGCATCGGGCTCGCGCTGCTGCCGGCCACGGCCGACGTGCCCGTATTCGGCTACAGCGCGATCGCCGCGCTGCTGCTCGGCGCGGTGCTCGCCGTGCCGCGCGTCACCGGCGTGCTGCTCGGCTGGCTGCCGGTGCCGCGGCAGCAGATGGTCGCGCTGGCGCTGGCGCGGCTGCGCGGCAGCCTCGGGCAGAGCACGGTCAGCCTCGCTGCCATCATCGTGAGCTTCAGCCTGATGGTCGCGATGGCTATCATGGTCTACTCGTTCCGGTTGTCGTTCGACGAGTGGCTGACACGCACGCTGCCCGCACCCGTGCAATGGCGGATGACACCCGGCAACGACACCGCCAGTCTCGATCGCGACGCCCAGACGCGCATCGCCGCGCTCGACGGCGTGCAGGAACTGCAGTGGCAGCGCAACCAGCAGCTGCTGCTCGACGCGACGCAGCAACCGGTCATGCTGATCGCGCGCGATGTGCGACCGGCGGGCGATGCGGATACCGACCCGAGCGGTCTGTCGCTGGCGCTGGTCGATACGGCGCCCCCGCTGCCTGCGGATGCGCGCCGCGCCTGGGTCTCGGAGGCGATGCTCGACCTGTATGGCGCGACGCCGGGCACGACGCTGTCGCTGCCGCTCGCCGGGCGCGAGGTTGCCTTCACCGTCGCCGGCGTGTTCCGCGATTTCGGTCGCTCGACCGGCACGGTCGTCATCGATCGCGCCGACTACATTGCGCTGACTGGCGACACGTCGACCACCGAGGGCGCTGCCTGGCTCGCGCCCGCCGTCGCGGCCGAACCGGTCATGGAAGCACTGCGCGCGATCGCACCCGGACTGATCGAGGTCCGCGGCAGCGACGACATCCGCCGCCTGTCGATGCGCGCCTTCGACCGCGCGTTCGCGATCACCTACGCGCTCGAAGCCGTGGCGGTCGTGATCGGATTGCTCGCGATCGCGTTCGCGAGCAGTTCCAATGCCCTCGCCCGCCGCGCCGAGTTCGGCATGCTGCGACATCTCGGCCTGCGGCGTCGCGACGTGCTGACGACGCTCGCCTCTGAAGGTCTGCTGATGGGCGCTCTCGGCGTCGCCTATGGGCTCGCGGTCGGCTTCGGCCTCAGCACCGTGCTCGTGTATGTGGTCAATCGGCAGAGCTTTCGCTGGAGCGTGGATCTGGCGCTGCCGCTGTGGCAGCTCGCGGCGGTCAGCGCACTGCTCGTCATTGCCGCGGCTGTCACTTCGACACTGGCCGGTCGTCGCGCGCTGCGCGGCGACGCGGTGCGCGCCGTGCGGGAGGACTGGTGAAGCGCTGGGGCATGGCCGCGCTCGCTGCGCTCTGCGTCAGCCTCGCCGGCACGGCGGCGCAGGCCGACACCAGCGACTTCCCGCGCGTGCGGCCCGGCATGCAGATCGACCTGCCGCGTGATCACGGCGCGCACCCGGACTATCGTACCGAGTGGTGGTACGCCACCGGCTGGCTCGAAACCGCGAGCGGCGAAGCGCTGGGTTTCCAGGTCACGTTCTTCCGCACGCGACCGCAGCGCCAGGTCGACAACCCCAGCGCGTTCACGGCGCGCGAACTGATCATCGCGCATGCGGCGATCAGCGACCCGGCGCGCGGCCGCCTGTGGAAGGACCAGCGTCTCGCGCGCGCGGCGCTCGGCCTGGCCGGCGCGGCCACCGAGGACACGCGCGCCTGGCTCGACGACTGGCGCTTCGAACGGCGCGGCGCGAGCTACATCGCGAAGATCGACAGCGAAGAATTCGGCTTCGAGCTCGAACTCGCGACGACGCAGCCGCCGTTGCTGCAGGGCCAGCAGGGTTACAGCCGCAAGGGGCCAGACCCGGAGTCGGCGAGCCTGTATTACAGCCAGCCGCAGCTGAAGGTCAGCGGCACGATCCGGCGTGGCGAGCGCCGCGAGCGCGTCACGGGCCTGGGCTGGCTC
>JBIITU010000174.1:0-6806 GCA_044340335.1 Steroidobacteraceae bacterium | reverse complement strand
CGCGGCTACTACACGGGTGGCTCGCTGCATGTCGTCGTCAACAACCAGGTGGGCTTCACGACCCACAAGCCGGAAGACGCGCGCTCGACGATGTACTGCTCCGACGTCGCGAAGATGCTCGAGGCGCCGATCTTCCACGTCAATGCCGATGACCCCGAGGCGGTCGTGTTCGTCGCGCGTCTCGCGTTGCGTTACCGCATGCGCTTCCACAAGGATGTCGTCATCGACCTCGTCTGCTACCGGCGGCTCGGCCACAACGAGGCGGATGAACCCGCCGCGACCCAGCCGGTCATGTACAACGTGATCCGCAAGCATCCGACCACGCGCAAGATCTACGGTGACCAGTTGATCGCGTCGGGCCTGATGGCGGATGCCGATGTCATGGGCCTGGTCGAGGAGTACCGCGCCGGTCTCGACGAGGGTCGGCCGCAGGCGCGTGCATCGCTCGGCATGATCGGCAACAAGTACACGGTCGACTGGGCGCCGTTCATGGAGGGCGACTGGCGCATCCGCGTGCGCTCGGGTGTCGAGCTCGAGCGCCTGAAGTCGCTGGGAGCCAAGCTGACGACGGTGCCGACCGGCTTTGCGCTGCAGTCACGCGTGCAGCAGGTCGTCGCGAACCGAATCAAGATGACGGCAGGCGAATTGCCGCTGGACTGGGGTTGCGCCGAATCGCTGGCCTACGCGAGCCTGTTGCAGGATGGTTACTCGGTCCGCATCTCGGGCCAGGACTGCGGCCGCGGCACGTTCTTCCATCGCCACGCCGTGTTCCATCATCAGGAGTCCGGCGACGCCTACATCCCGTTGCAGCACATCGCAGAGCGCCAGCCCAGCTTCCGGGTCATCGACTCGGTGCTGTCGGAAGAAGCGGTGATGGGCTTCGAGTATGGCTACTCGACCACCGAGCCCGGTGCGCTCGTGATCTGGGAAGGCCAGTTCGGCGATTTCGCGAACGGTGCCCAGGTGATCATCGACCAGTTCATCAGCAGTGGTGAATCGAAGTGGGGCCGCCTCAGCGGGCTCGTGCTGTTCCTGCCGCACGGCTATGAAGGTCAGGGCCCGGAGCATTCGTCCGCGCGCCTGGAGCGCTTCCTGCAGCTGTGCGCCGAGAACAACATGCAGGTCTGCGTGCCCTCGACCCCGGCGCAGATGTTCCACATGCTGCGGCGGCAGATGCTGCGCACGCTGCGCAAGCCGCTGGTCGTCATGACGCCCAAGAGCCTGCTGCGCCACGAGATGTCCGTGTCGCGGCTCGAGGAGCTCGCGCGCGGCAGCTTCGAGAACGTCATCGATGAAGTCGAGCAGATCGCGCCGGCCAACAAGGTCCGGCGCGTCGTGTTCTCGAGCGGCAAGGTTTACTTCGACCTGCTGAAGGCGCGGCGCGCGGCGCAGATCGACGACGTCGCGCTGGTCCGCATCGAACAGCTGTACCCATTCCCGATGGAAGAGTACGAAGCTGCGCTGAATCGCTACACGACCGCGCGCGAGATCGTCTGGTGCCAGGAAGAGCCGCAGAACCAGGGCGCGTGGTACCAGATCCGGCATCAGCTCGATCGGCCATTGGGGCCGAAACGCGAGCTCTTGTATGCGGGTCGCCAGCCCGCGGCGGCGCCGGCGACCGGCATCGCCAAGATCCACGACGCCGAGCAGGCGGCGCTGATCGACGCTGCGCTGCGCGCGCAGGCGCGAGTCGAGTCGGCGCGTGACACGCAGCGCCTCGACAGCGAGGCGCCGGCGGCCAAGACACCACCCCAGGGAATTTCTGTCAGGAAGCGTTCATGAGTATCGAGATCCGAGTCCCCCAGTTGCCTGAATCAGTCGCCGACGCGACGTTGGTCGCATGGCGCAAGCAGCCGGGTGACGCCGTCACGCGCGACGAGAACCTGGCCGACCTCGAAACCGACAAGGTCGTGCTGGAAGTGCCGGCACCGGCCAACGGCGTGCTGCGCGAGTTGCGCGTGCAGACGGGCACCACCGTCAAGAGCGGCGACGTGCTCGCGATCGTCGACGAAGGCGCCGCGCCAGCGAAGGCTGCCACTCCGGCGGCGGCCACTGCCAGCGCGGCGACCGCCGCCGCAGCTGCGACACCCGCTGCGGGCAGCGCTGCCAAGCTGAGCCCATCGGCGCGGCGTCTGGTCGAGGAGAACAAGGTGGATCCGGCACAGGTGCCGTCCTCCGGCAAGGAAGGGCGCCTGACCAAATCCGACGTGCAGGGCTTCCTCGACAAGAAGCCGGCCGCCGCGGCGCCGATCCCCGCAGCCAAGCCGGCGGCGGCAGCGGCACCGAAGCCGGCGGCCGTGCGCACGGGCCGCAACGAGCAGCGCGTGCCGATGACGCGGCTGCGGCAGCGCATCGCCGAGCGCATGGTGCAGGCGCAGTCGTCGCAGGCCTTGCTGACCTCGTTCAACGAAGTCGACCTGACAGCCGTCAACGAGCTGCGGGCCAAGTACAAGGACCGGTTCGAGAAGGAGCACGGCGCGAAGCTCGGCTTCATGTCGTTCTTCGTCAAGGCCTCGGTCGAGGCGCTGAAGAAGTTCCCGGCCGTCAATGCGTCGGTCGACGGCACTGACATCATCTACCACGAGTATTACGACGTGGGCGTCGCGGTCTCGACGGATCGCGGCCTGATCGTGCCGATCGTCCGCGATGCCGACCTCAAGACCTATGCCGAGATCGAAACCGAGATCGCCGGCTACGCGACGCGCGCGCGCGCCGGCACGCTCGGTATCGAGGAGCTCACCGGCGGCACGTTCACGATCACCAACGGTGGCGTGTTCGGTTCGCTGATGTCGACGCCGATCGTCAATGCGCCGCAGAGCGCGATCCTCGGCATGCACAAGATCCAGGAGCGACCGATGGTGGTCGGCGGCCAGATCGTCGTGCGTCCGATGATGTATCTGGCGGTCACCTACGACCATCGCATCATCGATGGCAAGGAAGCGGTTCAGTTCCTGGTTGCGATCAAGGACTGCCTCGAAGATCCGGGCCGCATGCTGCTGGGGCTGTAATCCATGTCTGATCAATACGACGTCATCGTCATCGGCGGCGGGCCCGCCGGTTACCCGGCCGCGATCCGTGCCGGACAGAACAAGCTCAAGGTCGCCTGCATCGACGAGTGGAAGAACTACGACGGCAGCACGGCCTTTGGCGGCACCTGCCTGAACGCAGGCTGCATCCCGTCGAAGGCGCTGCTCGAGTCCTCGGAGCTGCTGCATCGCGCCCAGCATGAGTTCGCTGCGCACGGCATCAAGACCGGCGGTGTCGCGATCGACATCACGACCATGCAGAAGCGCAAGGCCGGCATCGTCAAGGGCATGACCGGCGGCATCCTGCAGCTGCTGAAGGCTGCGGGCGTCACGGCGCTGCAGGGGCATGGCAAGTTGCTCCCTGGGCGGCAGGTCGAGTTCACCGCGCACGATGGCAAGAAGCAGACCTTGTCAGCGAAGCACGTGGTGCTCGCGAGCGGTTCGGTGCCCACCGAGTTGCGCAGCGCGCCGTTCGATGGCAAGCACATCCTCGACAGCTGGGGCGCGCTCGAACTTGCGGAAGTGCCGAAGCGCCTCGGCGTGATCGGTGCCGGCGTCATCGGGCTCGAGCTCGGCAGCGTCTGGCGCCGGCTCGGCGCAGAGGTCGTGGTGCTCGAGGCCATGGAGCAGTTCCTCGCGATGGCTGACCAGCAGCTTGCCAAGGAAGCGCTGAAGCACTTCAAGAAGCTCGGGCTGGACGTGCGCCTCGGCGCGAAAGTCAGCGCCGCGAAGGTCAGCGGCGGGGTCGTCGAAGTCGCGTATACCGACGCGGCCGGTGCGACCCAGAACGTCACGTTCGACAAGCTGATCGTCTGCATCGGGCGGCGCCCGTTCACGAAGGATCTGCTCGGCGACGGCACGGGCGTCGAAACGGACGAACGCGGTTTCATCAAGGTGGATCACGATTGCCGCACCGGCGCCGAGAACGTCTGGGCCGTCGGTGACTGCGTGCGCGGGCCGATGCTCGCCCACAAGGCCAAGGAAGAGGGCGTTGCGGTCGCGGATCACATCGCGGGGCTCTACGCCGAGGTCAATTACAAGGTGATCCCGTCGGTGATCTACACCGCGCCCGAGATCGCCTGGGTGGGCCAGACCGAAGAGCAGGTGAAGGCCGCCGGCAAGCCCTACAAAGTCGGCAGCTTCCCGTTCCTGGCGAGCGGCCGCGCGCGCGCGATGGAGTCGTCGCAGGGTTTCGCGAAGATCGTCGCGGATGCGGCAAGCGATGAAATCCTCGGGGTGCACATCATCGGGCCGATGGCCGGCGAGCTGATCGGAGAAGCGGTGCTGGCGATGGAGTACGCGGCCACCACCGAAGACCTGCAGCGCACGATCCATGCGCACCCGACGCTGTCCGAGGCCGTGCACGAAGCGGCACTGGCGGCGGACAAGCGCGCGATCGACATGCCGAATCGCTGATCCGCGAGCCGGCCGGGGCTGCTGCCGCAGCCTCAGCCGGTGCGCCGCGCCGCCAGCACGTTGGCGACGCCCGACAGCGCGCGCAGCAGTTTCGACAGCTGCGCCGTATCCACGACCGAGACCCGCATGATGGTGCGCGCCGTGCCCTTGGCGCGCTCCGTCGTCGTCTCGAGAGAGTCGATGCCGATGTCGGCCGATGCGACGACGTCTGTCAGGTCGCGCACCAGGCCACGACGGTCGTAGGCCACTACCGTGATCTCGATCGGCAGCTTCGCACCGCTGTCGCTGCGCCAGCGCACGGCGAGCACGCGCTCGGGGCGCTGTGCCTGCATGCGCCGCAGGCTCGCGCAGGTCGCGGCATGCACCGTGACGCCACGCCCGAGCGTGACATAGCCGACGATGGGATCAGGGCGTACCGGGCGGCAGCAGCGCGCCAGCGTCAGCGGCAGGTCGCCGACGCCCTCGATCTCGATCGGATTGCCGCCGCCTTTGGCGCTGCGGGTGCTTTTCGCGCGCCGCGGCGCGCGCGCCGATGCAGCCGTCGCATCCGTGGCAGGTGCCGTCGACGTGCTGCGTGGTCCCGTGCGTTGCTGGCGGCGCATGACCGCCTGCGCGAATTCAGTGCTGGAAATCTCGCCTTCGCCGAGCTGGCGGTACAGCGCTTGCGTGTCGCCAGTCTTGAGATCCGCGACCAGAGCGGGCAGCAGGTCACCGGAGACGCCGAGCCGATGCAGTTCGCGTTCGGCTATCGCGCGACCGGCGATTTCGTTGTCGCCGGCGTCGAGCCGCCGGAACCAGGCGCGAACCTTGGCGCGGCTTCGGGCCGAGACCAGGTAGCCCTGGTCGGGCGCGAGCCAGTCGCGACTCGGCTGCTCCTGCTTGCCGGTGATGATCTCGACCACCTCGCCGTTATGCAGTGGGTCGGTCAACGGGATGATCCGGCCGTTCGCCTTGGCGCCGCGGCAGCGGTGACCCAGGCTCGTGTGCACGTGGTAGGCGAAGTCGAGCGCGGTCGCATCGCGCGGCAGGTCTACGACTTCGCCGCGTGGTGTCAGCGCATAGATGCGGTCAGAGAAGAGTTCGCTGCGCGCGGTTTCGATGAAATCCGGTTCCGCATGCGCCGCTTCGCCAGGCTCGAGCAGGCGGCGGACCCACTCGATCTTGCGCTCGTAGTTCGCGTTGCGGGCCGAGCCTTCCTTGTAGCGCCAGTGCGCCGCGACACCGAGCTCGGACTGCTGGTGCATCTCCTCGGTGCGGATCTGCACCTCGACGACGCGGTCTTCCGGACCGAACACGGCGGTGTGGATCGAGCGGTAGTCGTTGCCCTTGGGCGTCGCGATGTAGTCGTCGAACTGGCCGGGCAGGTAGCTCCAGCGCCCGTGCACGACGCCAAGCGCGGCGTAACAGTCGGGGATGCTGCGGCACAGGATGCGCACCGCGCGCAGATCGTACAGTTCGCCCAGTTCGAGCTGCTTGCGCTGCATCTTGCGCCAGATGCTCCACAGGTGCTTAGGGCGCCCCTGCACCTCGGCCTGCACGCCGGCCTCGGCCAGCGCCGCGCGCAACGCGGCGCAGAACTCGCGGATGTAACGCTCGCGACCCAGCCTCGGTTCGTCGATCTGGCGTGCCAGCCGCGCGTAGGCTTCGGGCTCGAGATAGCGGAATGCGAGATCCTCGAGCTGCCACTTGACGTGCCAGACGCCGAGGCGGTTCGCCAGCGGTGCGAACACGGCGCGGGTCTCGGACGCGAGGGCCATGCGCTCCGCAGGCGGCAACTGCTTCGCGGCGCGCAGCCGCGCGAGCTGGATGCCGAGGCGCGCGACGACGAGGCGCGGATCGCTGACGATCGCGAGCAGCATCTTGCGCAGGGTTTCGGCCTGGGTTGCCGACAGCGACTGTGCGGACGACCACTGCGCGCCGCCGCCGAACTCGCCGAGTCGCTGCAATTCGAGGGCGACCGCCACGGCCGGCGCGCCCAACTCGCGCGCGACGTCGGCGGCTTCCAGCCGCGTTGCATCGAGTGCCTCGTGCAGCAGCACGCCGGTGACGAGCGTGCAGTCCTGGGTCAGCGCGCCGACGATGCCGGCGGCAGCGCGGGCGGCGTCGCGTCGCTCGGCGGCGACGTCGAGCGCGCGCAGCGCTGCGTCGCCGCGTTCGAGCGCGGCGGCCACTTCTGCGTTGATTGGATCTTCGGTCTCCACGGGATAACCGCTATCATACGCGGGCCTTCTGGATGCCCCATTCAACGATGCCGCGATACTCGACGCGTTCCTGGCGTGCCTTTCGACCCGAGGCCGCGGTGCCCCAAGTGGCGGAAGCCGCGACGGCCGCGCGACGGGCAACCGTGGCGACGGGCGCTCTGTC
>JBIITU010000144.1:0-7561 GCA_044340335.1 Steroidobacteraceae bacterium | reverse complement strand
CCCCGGGTCACGACGTACGGGCTTTGGCGTCATCGACTGCACGGGGTCCGACGCGCGCTGGGTTCGCTCGGGCTGCATTGAGGTTGCCGCGCTACCCATGGCGGAGAGACTGCGCCGGATCCATCTCGAGGTGCGGCTGCTGGTCGAAGCGCTGCAGCCCGAGGTCGTCGCCATCGAGCGCGTGTTCGTCAGTCGCAACGTCGCCAGCGCACTGAAGCTGGGGCAGGCGCGGGGCGCCGCGCTCGCTGCGCTCGAACCAGGCACGCCGCTGCACGAGTACGCGCCGCGCGCTATCAAGCTCGCCGTCGTCGGCACGGGTGCGGCCGAGAAGACCCAGGTCGCACACATGGTCGGCCAGATTCTCAGCCTGCCCGAGGCGCCCACCGGCGATGCGGCGGATGCGCTCGCCATCGCGCTGTGCCATGCGCATCAGCGGCGGGTCGCGCTGCTGACCGGCATGGCCGCGGCGCAGGTGTCGGCGTGATCGGTTCCCTCCGGGGTCGGCTGGTCGCGAAGGCACCGCCGCAGGCCCTGATCGAGGTGGGCGGCGTGGGTTACGAGGTCGAGGCGCCGATGTCCACGTTCTATACGATGCCGGCGGTCGGCGCCGAGATCACGGTGCTGACCCACTTCGTCGTGCGCGAAGACGCGCAGATCCTCTACGCGTTCGCGACCGAGGCGGAGCGGGCACTGTTCCGCAGCCTGCTGAAGGTGTCCGGGGTCGGGCCGCGCATTGCGCTCGCGATCCTCTCCGGCGTGTCGGTCGATGCCTTCGCGCAGTGCGTGCAGTCGCAGGACGTCACCGCGCTGACCAAGATCCCCGGTGTCGGTCGCAAGACGGCCGAGCGTCTGATCGTCGAGATGCGCGATCGCGTTGGTGCGGAAGGCATGACGCCGGGTCTGTCGCTGCCGGGGACGGGTACGCAGGCGGGCGGTGCCGAGGGCGAGGCCTTCGCGGCGCTCGTGGCGCTCGGCTACAAGCCGGCGGAAGCGACGCGACTGCTGCGCGCGGCCGAACCGGGCGCGGGCAGCACCGAAGAACTGATTCGTCGCGCGCTGCAGGGCGCGGCGCGGGAGCAGGGATGAACGCAGGAGTCGATGCTGGCCGCATCGTCGCGGCAGGCGCGGCGCGCGAAGACGAGGTCGTCGATCGCGCGATCCGCCCCAAGCGTCTCGCCGACTACGTCGGTCAGCCGCAGGTGCGCTCGCAGCTCGAGATCTTCATCGGCGCGGCCCGCGGCCGCGGCGAGGCGCTCGATCACGTGCTGATCTTCGGGCCGCCGGGACTCGGCAAGACGACGCTCGCGAACATCCTCGCGACCGAACTCGGCGTGAACCTGCGCCAGACTTCGGGTCCGGTGCTCGAGCGCCCCGGCGACCTCGCGGCGCTGCTGACCAACCTCCAACCGCGCGACGTGCTGTTCATCGACGAGATCCATCGGCTCGCGCCCATCGTCGAAGAGGTGCTGTATCCGGCCCTCGAGGACTTCCAGCTCGACATCATGATCGGCGAAGGCCCGGCGGCGCGGTCGATCAAGCTGAACCTGCCGCCCTTCACGCTGGTCGGAGCGACCACGCGCGCTGGCCTGCTGACCTCGCCGCTGCGCGACCGTTTCGGGATCGTGCAGCGGCTCGAGTTCTATTCGGTCGACGATCTCGCCCACATCGTCGCCCGCTCGGCGGGCATCCTGGGCGTGGCGGCCGATGCCGACGGCGTGCGGCGCATTGCCGAGCGCTCGCGCGGCACGCCGCGCATCGCCAACCGGCTGCTGCGGCGCGTGCGTGACTACGCCCAGGTCCGTGGCAGTGGTCACATCGATGCGGTTACCGCGGTCGCGGCGCTCGACCTGCTCGAGGTCGATCCGCGCGGCTTCGACACGCTCGATCGCAAGCTGCTCGTGACCATCATCGACAAGTTCGAAGGCGGTCCGGTCGGCATCGACAGCCTCGCCGCCGCGATCGGCGAAGAGCGCGGCACGCTCGAGGATGTCATCGAACCTTACCTGATCCAGCAGGGCTTCCTGATGCGCACCGCGCGTGGGCGGATCGCCACCCGCGCGGCGTTCCTGCACCTGGGGCTGCCCGTTCCAGAGCGCCTCGGCGCCTCGCTGCCGCTGTTCGAAGAGGGCCGCGGATGAGTGCGCCGTTCAGTCATGCGATGCGGGTCTACTGGGAAGATACCGACGGCGGCGGCATCGTCTACTACGCGAATTACCTGCGCTTCCTCGAGCGCGCCCGCACCGAATGGCTGCGTGGCCTTGGTTGGTCGCAGCAGCAGCTCGCGACGGATCCCGGCATCCTGTTCGCGGTCGTGCATGTCGACATCCGCTATCGCGAATCCGCGCGTCTCGACGACCTGCTGGTCGTGACCTGCGCGCCCAGGCTCGAGAGCCGGGTCGTCGCGAGGTTCGAGCAGCGCATTCACCGCGAGTCGCTCGCTGGGCCGCTGCTGGCCGAGGCCAGCGTGGAGGTGGCCTGCATCGATGCGCGCAGTCACCGCCCGAAGCGTTTGCCGGCTTTTCTTTTCGAGGGATCCCCAGCATGACCAGCGGCGGCGAGTTGTCGGTCTTCCAGTTGATCCTCGAGGCAACGCTGGTCGTGCAGTTCGTCATGCTGACGCTGGTGGCTGCGTCGGTGTATTCGTGGACGCTGATCTTCCGCAAGCAGCAGCTGCTGCGTTCGACCCGCGCTGCGGTCGATGAATTCGGCGCGCGGTTCTGGTCCAGTTCCGATCTGGGTGCGCTGTACCAGGGCATCGGCTCGGGTGCGCCGCCGGTCGGTCTGGAAGCGTTGTTCCAGGCGGGCTTCCGCGAGTTCGCGAAGCTGCACCAGCAGGGCGTGACGGCGTCGGACATCCTGCTGGAGGGAGCCGGCCGCGCGATGCGGGCCGCGCAGATCAAGGAGGTCGAGAAGCTCGAAGACAACCTGTCGACGCTCGCGACGATCGGTTCGACCAGCCCATACGTCGGCTTGTTCGGCACCGTCTGGGGCATCATGCATTCATTCATCGGGCTGGGTTCTGCGCAGCAGGCGACGCTCGCAACGGTTGCGCCAGGCATTGCCGAAGCCCTGATCGCGACGGCAATGGGCCTCGTCGCGGCCATTCCGGCCGTCGTCGGCTACAACCGCTTCGCCGACCAGGTGTCGCGTCTCGAGCAGCGCTACGACGGCTTCATCGAAGAGTTCTCGACCATCCTGCAGCGGCACGCGTCGCGCGCGGCCGGCGGCAGCGGCTGAGGTACGGCGATGGCACAGGCCAAGCGCGGTCGCCGCCCGATCAGCGAGATCAACGTCGTGCCGTACATCGACGTCATGCTCGTGCTGCTGGTGATATTCATGGTCACCGCGCCGCTGCTGACACAGGGCATCAGCGTCGAATTGCCCAAGGCGCCTGCCGATCCGGTCAATGCGCTCGATGCGCGCAACCGTGATCCGCTGGTGCTGTCGATCGATGCCGAAGGACTCTGGTACCTCAATGTCGGCAGCGCGCAGACCGAGGCGCTCGATCCGCTGACCGCGCAGGCGCGCGTCACGGCCGTGCTGCGCCGTGAACCCGATACGGCGGTGCTGGTGAAAGGCGACCGGCGTGTCGACTACGGACGCATCGTCGATGCCATGCTGATGCTGCAGGCTGCGGGTGCCACCAAGGTCGGCTTCCTGACGGAATCGGTGCCGGCGGCCAGTGAACGCCGCGAGAGCGGCGCGGGGCGCAGATGACGCGTGGCGCCGGCGGGCCAGCGCCGCCGTCCGACACTGCAGCGGGACAGTCGCGCCTGGGTCCGGTCGGCAAGTCGCTGCTGCTGCATGGCGTCGTGGTCGTCGTGCTCGCGGCAGGCCTGTGGTGGCCGCGCGGCGAGCCGCCCATACCCCAGCCACTGGCCATTGAAGCGGTCGTCGTGGATCAGGCAACGCTCGAACCGCGGCGCGGTCCGCCACGGCCGCGTCCTCTACCTGCGCCAGCGCCTGAGCCTGTATCGCCGCAGCCCACGCCAGAGCCAGAGCCAGAGCCAGAGCCAGAACCGGCACCGCCTGACGCGAGCGAAGCCGAGCGGCGGCGCGAGCAGCAACAGCAGCAAGTCGAGCGCGAAGCTCGAGAGCGTCGCGCGGCCGAACAGCGCGCGGCCGACAAGGCCGCCGCAGACAAAGCCGCAGCCGACCGGGCGGCGGCGGAGCGACGGGCTGCCGAGAAACTCGCGGCCGAGCGCAAACTCGCCGCTGACAAGGCGGCCGCCGACCAGCGTGCTGCGGCTGAGGAGAAGCTTCGGCTGCAGCGCGAGGCCGAGTTGCGACAACAGATGGCGGCCGAGGAGAATGCGCAGCGGGCACGCGCAGCGGGCCAGGGCGCCGCCTGGGCTGCCGCCATCCAGGCGCGGATCCAGCGCGCGTGGATACGTCCGGATTCCGCCCGGCCGGGCCTTGATTGCACGGTGATCGTGAACCAAGTGCCGGGTGGCGAGGTCACAGGGGTGCGGATCGGCGCCTGCAACGGCGACGATGTCGTGCGGCAATCGATCGAGGCTGCGGTGTATCGCGCCTCGCCGTTGCCGTCGCCGCCCGATCCGGCATTGTTCGAACGCACGCTCGAGGTACGGTTCCGACCCAATGAATAGACTCTCGCTGCCTGGACACTCGCTGTTGTTCGCGGTTCTCGCGTTCGCGGTCGCGCTCGCCGCGGCCCCCGCCAATGCCCAGTTGCGCGTCGAAATCACCTCCGGCGTGACCGACCCGATCCCGGTCGCCGTCGTGCCGTTCGAAACTGCGCGCGCGTTGCCGGTGGATCTGGCCAACGTGGTCGATGCGAACCTGCGCGGCACCGGACGCTTTGCGTTGCTCGCGCGGGAGCGCATGCCGCAGCGACCGGCCGATGCGGCGGCGGTCGATGCCGGGCAGTGGCGCGCGCAGCGCGTCGACTATGTCGTCGTCGCGCGCAGCCGCGAGGGCGAGGCCGGCAGCATCAGTGTCGACTACGCGCTGGTCAACGCGCTGACCGGGCAGACCCTGCTCAATGAGCGGCTCAGCGGCGCCGCGACGGTGCCGGGGCTGCGCAATCTCGCGCACCGCCTCAGCGACCGCATCCACGAGCGCATGCTGGGCGTGCGCGGCGCGTTTGCGACCCGCATCGCGTATGTCTCGGTCGATGGCAAGCCGCCCGCGCAGCGCTACCAGCTGATCGTTGCCGATGCCGATGGCGAGAACGCGCGCGTCGTGCTCGAGTCGCGGCAGCCGCTGATGTCACCCACGTGGTCGGCAGATGGCGAATGGCTCGCGTATGTCTCTTTCGAGGGACGCGTATCCGGCGTCTATGTGCAGCGCGTCCGCACTGGGGAGCGCCGACGGGTCTCGGCGCGCCTGGGTATCAATGGCGCGCCGGCGTTCTCGCCGGACGGGCGTCGCCTCGCGCTCACGCTGTCGGGCAGCGGCGGCAATCTCGACATCTACACGCTCGATCTCGCCAGTCAGGCCCTGACGCGCATCACCGATGATCCGGCCATCGACACCGAGCCGGAGTGGTCGCGCGACGGCACGGCGCTGTATTTCACCAGCGACCGTGCTGGCGGCCCGCAGATCTACCGGTTGCAGCTCGCGTCCGGTGAACGGCCGCGCCGCGTCAGCTTCGGCAGCAGTTACAATGCGCGCGCCCGCCTGTCGCCGGACGGTCGCCAGCTGGCGATGGTCACGCAGGAGGGCGGGGCCTATCGGATCGCGTTACAGAACCTCGAGACCGGCGCGGTCACGGTGCTGACCAAGGGTCGCGGTGACGAGTCGCCGAGTTTCGCGCCGAACGGCGCGGTGCTGATGTACGCCGGGCGCGAGCGCGGCCAGGACATCCTCGCGACGGTGTCTGCCGACGGCCTTGCGACGCAGCGGCTCAAGTCCGATCGCGGCGAAGTGCGCGATCCGGCCTGGGGCCCGTTCCTGAAGTGAACCGATTCGAATCGAGACGGAGTAACGAGACATGTCAACACGCTTCGCCCATGCCCGCCGCCTGATTCTCGTCATCGCTTGTGCTGCTGCCCTCGCCGGGTGCGCGAGCAAGCGCTCGACCACCGCGACCGAGCCGCCGCCCAACACGACCGTCGACTCCGGCGCGACCACGGGTGCGGCGCCGACCGACAGTGCCGGGGGCAGTGGCATCGAATCCGCGGGCACGACGGCCGACGGTGGCGGCATCGCCGGGCCGCAGGGTGGCCTGCTGTCGCAGCGCGTGGTCTATTTCGCGTTCGATCGCGCCGAGATCCGCAGCGAGGATGCGCCACTGGTGGCCGCGCATGCGGGCTGGCTGGCCGCTAATCCCGGCGCGCGCATTCGCCTCGAAGGGCATACCGATGAGCGCGGCACGCGCGAGTACAACATCGGTCTCGGGGAGCGCCGCGCGCAGACGGTGCGTCGCGCGCTGACCCTGCAGGGCGTTGCCGAGAACCAGGTCGCGACGGTCAGCTTCGGCGAGGAGCGGCCGGCGGTTGCCGGCGAGGACGAGGCTGCCTGGTCGCAGAACCGGCGCGTCGAGATCCTGTACGTCAACTGAAGGGTCGCCGCGTATGTTGCTGCCGTCACGACGCTCTGCGCGAACCGCGCTCACCCTGCTCGCAGTGAGCTGCGTTGCGCTCGCAGGCTGCGCGACCCTGCCGGCGGAGGAAGATCCAGTCCAGATCCGCCTCAACGACATCGACACCCGGGTCGGCAGGGTTGAGCGCGTCGTCAACAACCAGAGCCTGCTCGAGCTGTCGCAGCGCATCGATGCCCTGCAGGCCGAAGTGCGGCAGCTGCGCGGACAGGCCGAAGAAGCCGAGAACGGCGTTGCCGCCGCGCGCAAGCAGCAACGCGACTTGTACGCCGACCTCGATCGTCGCCTGGCGGCACTCGAGGCGGCCGGCGTCACCCCGGCCAGCAGCGCGGCAGCCGCGACCGGCGGTGCGACGTCCGGCGCTGGTACGGCGAGCGGCGACGCCGGCAGCATTGCGTACGGGCGCGCTTTCGATGCGTTGAAGCAGGGCAGTTACCCCGCTGCGATCACGGGGTTCACGGGTTTCCTGCGCGACCATCCACAGCATGAGCTCGCGGACAACGCGCAGTACTGGCTGGGCCAGGCTCATTACGTCACTCGCGATTACCCGAACGCGATCGCCGCGTTCCAGCGCGTCGTGGCGCAGTGGCCGGATTCATCCAAGGCCTCGGACGCTCTGCTCAAGGTGGGCTATTCGCAGCTCGAGCTGAAGCGTCCGGCCGAGGCGCGCCGCACGCTCGAGGACGTCCGCACGCGCTATCCCGGCACGGATTCGGCGCGCGCAGCCGCCGAGCGACTGCAGCGTCTTCCGGCGAGTCCCTGAGATGAGCGTCGCGACGCAGGCAGCCGACGTGCGCCTGCGCATCACCGAGATCTTCCGTTCGCTGCAGGGCGAAGCCGACACCGTCGGCATGCCGACGACCTTCGTGCGCCTGACCGGCTGCCCGCTGCGCTGCCAGTACTGCGACACGGCGTACGCGTTCACGGGTGGCGAGTCGATGTCGCGGGCGCAGATCCTCGACCGCGTGCGCGAACTCGGCGCGCGGCACGTCTGCG
>JBIITU010000038.1:0-14472 GCA_044340335.1 Steroidobacteraceae bacterium | reverse complement strand
CCGAGTCGCTGCGCAACGATCGCGTCAGCCCCGAGTTGCTGGCGCGCCTGCCCGACAAGATGCGGCGCTTCCTGGAACTCGAGCGGCCGTTCGAGTTTCGCCCCGTCCACCCGATCGACTTCCTGCATCCGACGCCACAGCCGCCGGTGCAGCACATCTGGTTGCGGGCGATCGGCGCGCTGCCGGATCGCGACTCGCTGCATCACTGCCTGCTGGCTTATGTCTCGGACTACAACCTGCTGAATACCGCGCTGCTGCCGCATGCGGCGTCGTGGGTCAGCGGCCGGCTGTTCATGGCCAGCATCGACCACGCGATGTGGTTCCACCGGCCGTTCCGCGTCGACGACTGGCTGCTTTACTCGATGGAAAGTCCCAGCGCGTCGGGCGGTCGCGGCTTCGTGCGTGGCAGTGTCTACAGCCGCGACGGGCGGCTCGTGGCCAGCACGTCGCAGGAAGGCCTGATCCGTGTCGTCGATGTCGCCCCGGCCCCTCGTTGACCATGCTCCGGGCGCAGGCCGTGCCGTTCAGGCGACGTTCACCGCCAGTCGCTAGATTGTCTCCCTCCAATGGTTTTCTCGATGTGTCGCACAGGATCGCCGCCCATGATCAACGCTGTCGCTGAATCCAGGTTTCGTGCTGCCCCGGCGGTTCTGGTGGCGCTGCTTGCGCTGTCGGTGGCTGCGCCGCTGCAGGCGCAGTCCAAGGCGCCTGCGGCCGCCGCGCCCGCTGCCGCACCGGTTGCGAGCGTCGGGGTCGATTCGCCGGAGTACAAGCGCGGCCGCCTGCTGTACATCCAGTGCCGCGCCTGTCACGAGATCAAGGCGGGTGCGCCCCACAAGGTCGGGCCCAACCTGCACGGGCTCATGGGGCTCAAGGCCGCGCAGATCGCCGGCTTCAACTACTCGCAGGCGCTGCGCGCCGCGAACATCGTGTGGAATCGCGCCACGCTGGATCGCTGGCTTGAGCGGCCGAGTGCCGTCGTGCCGGGCAACACGATGGCGTTCGCCGGCATCGCGAATCCGAAGGATCGCGCGGCGCTGATCACTTACATCGAGATCGAAGCGGCCGCGGCGAAGTAGCGCGGCGGGCGTCGCGCGGCACGCCGCTCAGATCGCGGCGGTCAGCAGCTTGATGAGCGCGCCGAGCACCGTCAGCGCAAGCGTCACCGTGAGCGCGAGTACTGCGAGCACTCCCAGCACTGCCGCCAGCAGGCCGATACGGCTCGCGCGTTCGACACTCTTTGGCGCAGCGAGCCAGCGTTCCAGCAGAATGCGGTTGCGCACCTGGGCCCGGAACGCCAGGTCGAACAGATCGCCAAGCACGGGGATCGCGCCACCGGCCGCATCGAGCGCTACGTTGCCGAGCATCCGGATCTGAACGGCAGCGGGCGCGCCCATCTGGCGCGCGAGCCACACGCCCCACAGCGCCGCCATTGCGCCCGCCACATCGCCGGCGCCCGGCACCAGGCCCAGCAGGAAATCGAGGCCGAAGCTCACGCGCGTGCCGGGGATCCGGATCGCCTCGTCGAACAGGCGCACCAGCGCGAGGTAACGCTCGAATGTGCGCTGGTGCTCGCGCGGGATGTACTGCGGCGCGGGGTCGTCCATGGCGGCTGCGGTCGGTTTCCGTCTAGGGGGCGGGGCCGCCGGCGGAGAGCAGCGCGTCGATCTCCTGTCGCAGCACCGGGTTGAACGCGGCTGGATTCTCCATCATCGGGAAATGGCCGACGCCCTCCTGCGTGATGAGCTTGAAGGCCGGTGCGAGCGCCGCGATCCGCGTGCCATCGGTCGGCGGCAGCGCCGCGTTGATCAGCGTGATGGGCACCGCCGCAGCCTTGATGGCGGTCTCGGCATCCCAGGCGTTCAGCCCCCGCAACGCCGGCAGGGCAACTTCAGGCGGGGCGAGCGACATGTCGTCGGCGATGCGCCGCACCAGCGTCGGGTCGGAGTTCGGCGTGAAGAAGTTGCCGGTCACGAACGCGCGCGTGGTGCCGATGAAATCCTGCTCGAAGGGCACGAGTTGCGCGGCTGTGTCAGCCGCCGCGGGCGGCGGAGCGCCGATGCCCCGCAGCGTGTCGACGCCGATGACGCCGACGACGCGGCCCTCGAGGCGCCGCGCGGCTTCGACGACGACCGGTCCGCCCATCGAGTGACCCACCAGCACGACCTTCTGGTAGTCCGGCAGCGCGTTGACGACGCGGACGACGTCGTCGCCGAAGTCGGCCATCGACCAGCTGTCGCGATTGGCGCCCGAGCCGCCGTGGCCCGCCAGATCGACCGTCGCGACGGCGTAGTGCTCGCGCAGCGCAGGCAACTGCGCTTGCCAGTAGTTCGAATCGCAGCTCCAGCCATGCACGAGCACGACGAGCGCGTCGCCGCCGCCGTACAGGCGGTACTGGATGTGCACGCCGCTCGGCGCCTCGGCCAGGATGCGGGGTGCGCCGTCGTTGCTGGGCTTTTCGGGCGCGGTGGCAGCGGCAGGTTCAGCGGGCGGTGCGGGCGGCTCTTTGCGCGCGCAGCCGCCGAGCACTGCAAGGGCGGCCAGTGCCAGCAGCAGGGTCGGGGCAGCAGGCGGGCGATGGGTGTGGTTCATGGATTCAAGCCTCCAGCAGTAACCAGGCGTAACCGTCGGGCGCATCGAACGTGAAACAGCGATTGCCGAACTCGTCGCCGAGCACGTCACTGACGCGGCGCGCGCCTGCGCCGCTGACGCGAGCATGCATGGACTCAATGTCCTGCGCTCGCCAGCTGTAGGCGCTGTAACCGAGGCAGCCCGGGCGCGAGCGGTCGAGGCGATCTTCGATGCGCGCGTTGGCCGCGAAGCGCACGCACTTGAGCTTGCCGGAGCGCCGTTCGGCCAGCGATTGCCCGGAGCGCGGATCGTCGAAGTCGACCATGTGGAAGCCTTCGCCCGGCTCGAGGCCGAAGATGCTCCGCGAGCCGGTCGCGTTGTCGTACGGCGTGTGCTCGTCGAGCATCCGCTTGAGCCCGAGCACTTCGTCGTAGAAGTCGAATACCTGCGGGTCGTCGTTCGCGATCATCAGGCCGAAGTGCGTGTGCTGGCTGGTGCGCAGCAGGCAGTGCGGATCGATCTGGCCGTAGTGCGGGCTGTCGTAGCCGAAGCGTTCGAAGAACACCTGCCGGTACAGCGACTGCAGGAGCACCATTTCGCGCACGCCGACGATGGGGTCGCGAAACGGCCGGCTGCGTCGCACGCCGCTGACCTCGCCGATCACGGCGAGCACGGGTTCGATCAGGGTCAGCGACTCGCCGGCTTCGCGGGCGCGCTGCGCGTGGTTGACGATGCCGAGCGCGCTTGCCGTCACGCGCACGCCCCAGCGCGAACCGACGCAGCGCAGGTTCGGGCCGATGCCCAGCCCGGCGTTGAGCGGGCGCTCCCACTGCATCAGGCGGACCAGCCCGTGGTCGGCCCGCTGGTGCAGCAGGCGCACCGAGCGCAAGGCTGAATCGACGCCGTACAGCGCGCGCGCCTGCGCCGCGTCGAGCTTGCCTACCTGCCCGACGCGACAGCCGTAGGATTCGTAATACGCAATGGACTCGATGAGATCCGGCACGCCGACGCAGGCTTCATACAGCCCGCCGACACAACGGGGCGCACCGGCTGCCGTCACGCCCGCCCCGGGGCTGGGGCGGGCGCTGCGGCGGCGGACGCTGTGGCAGCGCCGGTGCCCGGGAGCGTCAGCGCAGCGCGGAAATGCGGCAGACCCCAGAGGAACACGAGTGTTGCCAGCACCGCGGCGCTGCCGGCCACGATCGCGCAGCTGCGGCCAACGGCCAGATCGTCGCCGAACACGTACTGCGTCAGTGCGGCGGTGAGGAACGGCGCGAGGCCGATGCCGATCAGGTTCACGAACAGCAGGTAGATCGCCGACGCCTGCGCGCGCATCGGTGGCGGTGTCAGGATCACGACCGCCGTGGCGCCGGCGCCGAACGCGAACGACGTGAAGAAGCCGATCGGGATCAGGAACAGCGTCGACAGAGTCAGATTGCCGAGCACCGTGCAGAGGGCGGCGAACGGGATCAGGCAGGCTGCGGCGGTCAATCCGACGCGCATTGCGGCATCGACACGTCCGGCGGCGCGCCAGCGATCGGTGAGCCAGCCGCCCGTCAGGATGCCGATCGTGCCGAACACGGCGATCGCGGCGCCGACCCGGAATCCCGCCTCTGCCAGCGGCAAGCCGAGCACGCGTACGAAGTACTGCACGCCATAGATCTGGAACACGTTCATGACCATGCCCAGCACCGAAAAGCCGAAGATCAGCGCGGCGTAAGGCCGCCAGCGCGCCAGCATGTAGCGCACGGTGTCGCCGACCGATGCCTTGGTGGCGGCACCGGGCCTGTGGCGGCGCACAGGCTCGCGCAGCGTCATGACCCACACCGCGAGCAGCAGGCCCGGCAGGCCGACCATCAGGAAGGTGAGCTGCCACGCCTTGATCGTGCCGATGACGGGCAGCGTGTATTCCGGCGTCGCAGCGATCATCTGCACGACGAGCCCGCCGATGATCAGCGCCAGCCCGACGCCGATCGGCAGGCCGATCACGAACACAGACAGCGCGCGGCCGAGCTTGCGTTCCGGAAAGCTGTCGCCGGACATCGAATAGGTTGCCGGCGACAGCACCGCCTCGCCGATGGCGACGCCGATGCGCGCCAGCGCAAGCTCGACGACGCCGCGCGCGACGCCGCACAGCGCCGTCATGCCGCTCCACAGCGCGACGCCCACGGCGATGATGTTGCGCCGGTTGTAGCGATCGATGGCCCACGCGATCGGAATGCCGACACCGGTGTAGAACACCGCGAACACGGCGCCGTACAGCAGGCTCATCTGCACTTCGCTGATGCCGAGGTCGGCACGGATGGGCTGCACCAGCAGCGCCAGGATGACCCGGTCGATGAACGACAGGATGTAGGCGAGCATCAGCACGATCACCATGTACCAGGCGATCGCGGGGCGGGGCCAGGAGTCGTCTTCGCTGTGCTGGGTTTCCATCGCGCCGATCATAGCGCGAGCAGTTCGACCTCGTTGCCTTCCGGGTCCTCGAGCAGCGCGATGACGCGGCCGCCGGGACGCATCGGCGCCGGCGCGCGGCGGATCGGCACGCCCTGCGCGGCAAGGCGCGCGCAGGCCGCATCGATGTCGTGGACGCCGATGCCGAGGTGACCGTGCCAGCGCGGCGCGGGCGTCGCCGGGGTCGGGGCGCCCCATTCATGGCGGAACTCGACCTGCGGCGAGTCCGCGCCGCTGTCGAAGCCGATGAACACCAGCGTGTAGCGTTCGGCGGGAAATCCGAGTCGGCGGATCTCGCGCATGCCGAGCGTGCCGCAGTAGAAGCCGAGCATGGCGTCGAGATCCCGCACGACGAGCATCGTGTGCAGCAGACGCGGCGCGTGCATTGCCAGCGCGGGCAGCGGGGTTGCGGGGTCGGTCATTGCCGTTGCGCCCTCATGTGCGAAGCACTTTGCCGGGATTCATGATGCCGTGCGGGTCGAAGGCGCGCTTGATCGCCCGCATCAGCTCGAGTTCCACCGGCGAGGCGTAGCGCTCGAGTTCGTCGACCTTGAGTCGGCCGATGCCGTGCTCGGCGCTGAAGCTGCCGCCGCAGCTGCGCACCGAGTCGTGCACATGGCGACGGATCTGCTCGCTGCGCGCGAGCAGCGCGGCTTCGGCAGCCGGCGTCACGGCATTCACGTTGAAGTGCAGGTTGCCATCGCCGACGTGCCCGTAGGCGATCAGCAGCGCCTCCGGCACCGTCGCGTGCAGCCAGGCGGATTCACGCTCGACGAACTCGGCGAGGCGCGAGATGGGCAGGGAGATGTCGTGCTTGAGACTCGCGCCTGCGCGGCGCTGCGCTTCCGGGATGCGCTCGCGCAGCGCCCAGAACTCGGCGCGTTCACGCTCGCTCTGCGCGACCACGGCATCGGTGACGAGACCGTCCGCCAGCGCGGTCTCGAGTGCGCTGGCCAGCAGGGTGCCGAGGTCGGCATCGGACCGCGCCGACGCCACTTCGCACAGCAGGTACCAGGGCGAACTCGCGCCGAGCGGGTCGCGCGTGTCGCCGATGTGTTGCAGCAGCAGGTCGATGGCCGCGCGCGGCATCAGCTCGAACGAGCTCAGCTGGTCGCCGCTCGCGGCGCGCAGCTGCGCGAGCAGCGCCACGGCACCCGCGATCGTGGGCACCGCGATCAGCGCGGTCGCGACGCTGGCCTCGCGGGGAAACAGCCGCAACGTCGCTGCCGTGATGACGCCCAGCGTGCCTTCGGCGCCCAGGAACAGCGACTTGATGTCGTAGCCGGTGTTGTCCTTGCGCAGCGTCGAGAGGCTGTCGAGCACGCGCCCGTCGGGCAGCACGACCTCGAGGCCGAGCACGAGATCCCGCGCCATGCCGTAGCGCAGGACGTTCGTGCCGCCGGCGTTGGTCGACAGGTTGCCGCCCAGCTGGCACGAACCCTCGGACCCCAGCGACAGCGGCAGCATGCGATCCAGGCCAGCCGCCGCCTGCTGCAAGGTCGCGAGCACGCAGCCGGCCTCGGCTGTCATCGACCAGTCCGCCGCGTCGAGGCTGCGAATGCGCTGCATGCGTTCCAGCGACAGCAGCACCTGCTGGCCGCTGTCGTCAGGCGTTGCGCCGCCGCAGTAACTGGTGTTGCCGCCTTGCGGCACGACGCCGATGCGCTGCTCGTGGCACCAGCGCAGCAGCTGCGCGACCTGGGATGTCTCGCGCGGCCGCACCAGTGCAAGCGCGCGACCCTGGTAGAGCCGCCGGTGATCGACGAGGTAACGCCCGGCGGATTCCGCGGGCAGAGGTGCGGCGATGTCCGCGCCCAGCAGTGACTGCAGGGCGCCGAGCGGGTCGCCGCCAGGCGTCATCACGTGTACGCAGGTACGGCCGGTAGCGCCTGCGACGTGGCCAGCGGCGCGCGCCGGCAGTCGGGCTTGGTCAGCAGCAGCTGCACGTTGCCGAGCTGGCGCTCCGCGAACCCGCCCTCGCAGTAGCACAGGTAGTACTCCCACAGCCGAACGAAGCTGTCGGGATAGCCGAGCTTGCGCACGGCGGGCAGGTTCTCGAAGAAGCGCTCGCGCCACAGTTCCAGCGTGCGGGCGTAGTGCGGGCCGATGTCCTCGAGGTGGAAGATCTTCATGTCGGTGACGCGCGCCAGCGATTCCTGGATCACCGCGACCGAGGGGATGAAGCTGCCCGGGAAGATGAAGCGCTGGATGAAATCGACCGACTTGCTGGCCTGCGCGTAGAACTGGTCCTGGATCGTGATTGCCTGCAGCAGCATCGCGCCGCCGTCGTTCAGCAGCGACGAGCACTTGCGCAGGTAGGTGTCGAGATAGTTCGCGCCGACGGCTTCGATCATCTCGATCGAGACCGCCTTGTCGTACACGCCGCGCAGATCGCGATAGTCCTCGAGCAGGAGCGTGATGCGGTCGGCGAGGCCTTCGCGCGCAATCAGCTCGCGCGCGTAGTCGTGCTGTTCGGTCGAGATCGTGGTGGTCGTGACGCGGCAGCCGTAGTGCTTGGCGGCGTGGATCGCGAGTCCGCCCCAGCCTGTGCCGATTTCGACCAGGTGATCCGAGGGCTGCAGCGCGAGCTTGCGGCAGGCCGCCTCGAACTTCGCGATCGAGGCCTGCTCGAGCGTGCTCTGCGGGCTCTCGAAGATGCCGCAGGAGTAGGCCATCGTCGGGTCCAGCATCAGTCGATAGAGGTCGTTGCCGAGGTCGTAGTGCGCCGCGATGTTGCGCGCGCTGCCCTGGCGGCTGTTGCGATTCAGGAAGTGGAACATGCGCAGGAACGGCCGGCTCACGAGCGACCAGCGGCTGTCCATGCCGTTCATCATCGCGCGGTTCGCGACGAACAGGCGCACGAGGCCAGTCAGGTCGTCGCAGCGCCACAGGCCGCGGATATACGCTTCGCCCGCACCGACCGTGCCGCCGAACGCGGCATCGGCATACATCTGCGGATGATCGACCGTGACGGTCACGGCGACGTCGAGCCGCGGCGTGCGGCGGCCGAAGCGGAACTCGCCCTGGTGGTCGACGACGCGGATCTCGCCGTCGCGCAAATGCTCGAACTGCGCGAACAGCAGCTTGCGGCCGAGACGCGCCAGTGCCGACGGACTGTTCGGGTCCGACAGCGCCACATCGGCGGGGATGATCGACGGCTTGTCTGCGACGGTCTTGCTGTTCATGTAGGTGCCTTGGGCGTCCCGATCTTGGCCGGGTGAGTGTAGAACGGCGTGCGCTTGAGCAGCAGCACCAGCGCCTGCCAGTAGATCAGCACGCTGACCTTCAGCGTGATGAACGGGAAGGCGAGCAGCGCCTTCGCGAGGCTCGCGGAGCTGATCGGCTTGCGCCGCAGCGTCAGGGTCGCATCGAACGCCACCGTGTCGCCCGCGAGGTTGGTCATGTGCACGTCGAGCGAGTCGCCGGGTGCCGAGAAGCGCCAGTCGTAGCGCATGTCCATCGGCAGGAACGGCGAGACGTGGAACTGCTTTGCGAACTGCCAGCGCCAGACCTGCGCGCCGACCGGTTCGGCGGCGTCGAGGCTGAGCACGTAGGAGTGGCGTTCATCCCACGGCGTATTGGTGATCTCGGCGACGACGGATTCGAGTCGCGAGTCGGCGGCGTCGAACACGTAGTAGAAGGCGACGGGATTGAAATTGTGGCCGAAGTAGCGGATGTGGGACAGCAGGCGAATCGGGCCTGTCGGTCGATGACCCGTTTCGGCGGCGACCCGGTCGCGCACTGCCGCGTCGAGCGGCACGGCCGGATCGCCGAGGAAGTCGCTGCGCTTGAACCGCGCGAGCGCGGGACGCCGCGCCGACCAGAACCAGAAGCGATCGAACAGTTCGGGCAGCTCAGCGAGGTCGAGGTAGGTCAGGTAGATGCGATAACGGAAACGGTTTTCACGCGGCGCATGCCGGCGATGCCGCAACGTGCCGGTGTAGAGGCAGCTGTGCAGCAGGCCGGCGGCCGCCATCAGCCGGTATTCCGCAGGGGTGCGATCGCGGCATCGCGCCCATAGGGAGCGACGGCAGCGCCCGCCACGGTTTGTCCGGTGACGCGGCCGAAATCCTCGAGCGCCCACAAGGCGCTGACGACGCCGTCCTCGTGGAAGCCGTAGCGCCAGTAGGCACCGCAGTAGAACGAGCGGTTGGCGCCGCTGATTTCGCTGCGACGCGCCTGGGCGCGCACGCCGGCCGGCGTGTAGATCGGGTGCGAGTAGCTGTAGCGCCCGAGCACGGTGGCCGGGTCGATCTCGTCGCTGCGATTCAGCGTGACCATGAACACGACCGGCGCCGTGATGTTCTGCAGGATGTTCATGTCGTAGGTCACGGCGAGCAGGTCACTGTGCTGGCCGCGCGAGCGATCCAGCGCATGGTAGTTCCAGGCGGCGCGGGCCAGCGGCGTGCGCGGCAGCATGCGCGTGTCGGTGTGCAGCACGGCGTCGTTCGGCTGATAGGGCAGGGCGCCCAGCAGCTCGCGTTCCGCGCCGGTTGGCGCGTCCAGCATCGCCAGCGCTTCATCGCTGTGGCACGCGAAGAACACGTAGTCGAAGCGCGCGGTGTCGCCGCTCGCCGTGCGCAGCACGACGCCCTCGGCGTCGCGGCGCACGTTCACGACCGGCGTCGACAGGCGGATGCGCGCACGGAACGGCGCGGTCAGCCGCCTCACGTACTCGCGCGAGCCGCCCTTCACCGTGCGCCAGACCGGTCGGTTGTCGACGTTCAGGAAGCCGTGCCGATCGAAGAACTCGACGAAGAAGCGCGCGGGGAAATCCAGCATCGCCTGCTCGGTGGACGACCAGATCGCCATGCCCATCGGCACGACGTAGCGTTCGCGGAAGCTGTCCGAATAGCCGCGCCGAGCGAGGTATTCGCCCAGCGTCAGATCGGCTGCGTCGCCCTGCAGCAGTTCGCGCGCCTCGCGGTTGAAGCGCAGGATGTCCCAGATCATCCGCAGGAACGACGGCCGCAGCGCGTTGCTGCGCTGCGCGAACAGCGAGTTGACGTTCGTGCCGTTGTACTCGAGTCCGCTGCGCTCGCAGCTCAGCGAGAAGCTCATGTTCGACGCCTGCCAGGCCACGTCGAGTTCATCCAGCAGCGCGATGAAGTTCGGGTAGGTCCAGTCGTTGAAGACGATGAAGCCGGTGTCGATCGCGTACTGGCGTCCCTGCACCTCGACGTCGACCGTCGCCGTGTGGCCGCCGATGTAGTCGTTGGCCTCGAACACGGTGATGTCGTGGTCGCGATGCAATCGCCAGGCGGCTGTGAGGCCGGCGATGCCGGAGCCGATGATCGCGATCTTCAAGGGCTTGTTCCTGCGTCCGGGGCTGCCGCTCAGCAGCGCCGGATGCGGCGCGCCGAATGGTCGCGCGCCGACGCCGGCACGGGCTTGAGATCCCAGATGATGCCCAGCCAGGACATGACCTTGAGCACGTAATAGGTGATGTCGATCTCCCACCAGTAGAACCCCTGGCGCGCTGCGCTCGGGTAGTGGTGGTGGTTGTTGTGCCACCCCTCGCCGAGCGTGATCAGCGCCAGCCAGAAGTTGTTGCGGCTCGAATCGTTGGTGCGGTAACGCTGCTTGCCGAACACATGCGACAGAGAGTTGATCGTGTAGGTGCCGTGGTAGCAGGCCACGGTCGAGATGAAGAAACCCCACACCAGCATCTGCCAGCCGGTCGTGCCGAGCTGCGGCGCGACGTTCTCGAGCAGCAAGCCGAGACCGAACATGCCGAGCGCCAGCGCCACCGGCACGAGGATGTCGAAGCGGTCCAGCCAGCGCAGCTCCGGGAACTGCAGCAGGTCACGCACGCGCCGCAGGTCCGGCGCGAAGCCCTTGCGGGTCAGGAACCAGCCCATGTGCGAGCGGATGAAGCCATGCGCCAGCGGCGAATGCGGATCCTCCGGGCGATCCGAGTAGGCGTGATGATGCCGATGGTGGGCAGCCCACCAGACCGGACCGCGCTGCACGGCCGAAGCGCCCAGCAGTCCGAAGATGAACTGCCCGGCCCGCGAGGTCTTGAACGATCGGTGAGAAAAGTAGCGATGGTAGAAGCCCGTGATCGCGAACATCCGCACCAGGTAGCCGAGCACGGCGACGAGCACGGCGATCGGGCTCCAGCCGACCCAGATCACGGTCAGGCAGACCAGGTGCATGCCGATGAAGGGCAGGATGCGCGTCCACTCGATGCGGTCCGGCACCGCCGGATCGCGCAGGGCCGCAGCGGCAGCCTCGTCGTGCGGTCCGGTGTCGAACCAGCGCACGACCGCCTGCCAGACGCGCGGCAAGGCTGCGGCCCGAGGCGCTGCCTGGAGGGGTTGCTGCGTCGCCGGTGCGTCCATTTGAATCCTCAAAAAGTCTTGCTAATCAGTCGGTTGGCGAGAGGCAGGGTCGGCGCCTCGACTACGATGCCAAAGCGCGGCGGGCTTGTAAATCCACGCGCTGATGTGACCTTCGTAGCGCGCCGCCCGGTGGATTTGCGGCGCTGGAAAAAGAAAAGGCCCGCGGGGCGGTCACCCCGCGGGCCCAGCCAGCCAAATGGCCTTAGCCGACGCGCGCGTTACGCAGCGCGGCAATGCGCTCGTCGAGCGGCGGGTGGCTCATGAACAGCTTCTTGAACCCCGACGGCACGCCCGCGTTGATACCGAACGCGGCCATCTTCTCCGGCAGCGGCTCAGGATCGTGCGAACGCTTCAGGGCCTCGAGCGCACCGATCATACTGCCGGTGCCGGCGAGCCGGGCACCTGCCTCATCGGCGCGGAACTCTCTCTGGCGCGAGAACCAGGCCACGATGGCGCTGGCCGCGAGGCCGAACACGATCTGCGAGACGATCACCGTGATGAAGTAACCCATGCCCGGGCCGTTCTCGTTACGGAACACCGCCTTGTCGACGATCGTGCCGACCACGCGCGACAGGAACAGCACGAAGGTATTCACGACGCCCTGGATCAGGGTCAGCGTGACCATGTCGCCGTTGGCGACGTGGCCCACTTCGTGGCCGAGCACGGCCTCGACTTCCTGGCGGCTCATGCGCTGCAGCAGCCCGGTGCTGACGGCCACCAGCGCGGCATTGCGGCTCGCGCCGGTCGCAAACGCGTTCGGGTCGGGCGATTCGAAAATGCCGACTTCGGGCATGCCGATGCCGGCCTGCTCCGCCTGGGCGCGGACGGTGCTGACGAGCCACTGCTCCGTGGCATTCGCCGGCTCGGTGATGACGTGGACGTTCATCATCCGCTTCGCCGACCACTTGGAAATCATCAGCGAGAACAGCGCGCCACCGAAGCCGAACAGCGCGCAGAACACCAGCACGCTGGCCCAGTTGGCGCCGTTGGCGGCAAGCACCGCATCCAGGCCCAGCATGCGCGCGACGATGCTGACGACCACCAGGACGGCGATGTTGGTCAGTGCGAACAGCAAGATTCTCTTCATGGCGACTCGTAGACTCCTTGAGTAGTGCCAGCCCGTTCCGTGGGTATGGGCTTGGACCCGCGCCAGCGGCGAGGGTTCACAACCACAACTTTAGCCGGATGGACTGACGCCTGCCAGAGATGGTGGCGTTCCTGGCGGGTTCAAGGGGTCACTCAAGGGGGGGCGGGCCCCCAAAGTCGGGCCGGCGACCGGCTTAAGTTCGATGCAGCGCGGCGGCGGATTGCACGAAGCTGGCGATGGCCGCCGTGTCGTCCAGGTCCAGCCGCGGCACCGCCAGGGGCGGCAGCGGCAGCGCAATCGGGCAGGCGACGGCAAGCAGTGCCGGGTCCTGCAGCGCCAGCGGTGGCTCACCGCCGCGATAGACCTCGAGCCGCGGCAGGTCGGCGGCCTGCTTGTACCCCTCTATCAGCGCGAGATCGCAGGGCGCGAGCTGCCCGAGCAACTGCGCCAGCGGCGGTGTGGCCCCGACGCCCGCGCGCGTCAGCAGCCAGCCGTGGTCCGACGCCAGCAACACTTCATGAGCGCCGGCGGCACGATGCCGGGCGCTGTCCTTGTGCGGCGGTTCGAGCTGCGGCGCGTGGTGGTGCGTGTGCTTGATCGTCGAGACGCGCAGGCCACGCGCGCTGAGGTGCTGCAGCAGCCGCTCGATGAGGTGCGTCTTGCCGCTGTTCTGGCGGCCGACGATGCCGAATACCTGCACGCCTGGCTCAGCCGATCGCGACGCCGAGCAGCCGGCCGACCCCGAACGCGGCGAGTCCTGCGCCACCGCCGATCAGCAGCATGCGCAGCGCGCCGGCCAGCGCGCCGCGGCCGGTGAACAGGCTGGTGGCGAGGCCGAGCAATGCCAGCGCGATGGCGGCGACCACGACGATGCCGATCACCGCCGCTGATCCCGACAACCCGGCGAGCAGCGGTGCGAGCGGCAGCAGGGCGCCGATCGAGAACGCGCCGAACGACGACAGCGCCGCGCCCCAGGGCGATCCGAGGTCGTCGGGGTTGAGGCCGAGTTCCTCGCGTGCGAGCACGTCGAGTGCCTGGGCGGGGTTGGACAGCAGCGCGCGGCTCATCGCCCGTGCCTGCTCGAGCTCGATGCCGCGGGCGTGGTAGATCAACGCGAGCTCCTCGGCTTCTTCATCCGGATACTCGGCGAGTTCATCCTTCTCGAGCCCGATCTGGTACTCGTACATCTCGCGTTGCGATCGGACCGAGACATACTCGCCAGCAGCCATCGACAGCGCGCCGGCGAGCAGGCCGGCGACGCCGGTCATCAGCAAGGAATCGCTGCCGGCACCCGCGCCGGCCACCCCCAGCAGCAGCGACGCGTTGGAAATGAGTCCGTCGTTGGCGCCGAAGACGGTGGCGCGGAGGTTGCCGCCGGAGACGCCGCGATGCCGCTCGCCGACGTCGGCGAGCGAGGTGGGCATGGCATGTCCGGGCGCGGCGACGGCCGTGTAGACCGACAGTCCGCGCAGCTTCATCGCGGCGAGGATGTGGCGCGCCTTGCGCGGCCCGGTCCTGCGGACGATCGCGGCGACGATCCGCGAGCGCAGCGACGGACTGAAACGGGTGTCGCGGCCAGGGTTCGCGGCCTGCCACTGCAGCGCCTGCTGTTCCGCTGCCGCACCCAGTTGTTCGAACAGACGACGCTTGGCCGCGTCAGGCTCGCAGGCCGCGACTCGCAGGTACAGCCAGGCGGATTCCTTCTCGTGGATCCAGCCGTCCGGCCCCGCCGTCACGGCGCAGCTCTAGCGGTCGTCTTCTTCGTCCCAGTCATCGTCCTCATCTTCGTCCCAATCGTCGTCGTCCTCGTCCTCGTCCTCGTCTTCTTCTTCCTCTTCTTCCTCGTCTTCTTCTTCGGCCGCTTCTGCGTCGTCGGTGTCTGACCAGCCCTCGGGCTCATCCGTCAGTTCGAGGTCCATCTCGTGCCAGGCTTCGACATCCAGTTCTTCAATATCGCCATCGAGGTATTCGATCTCGATCAGTTCCGAATCCTCATCGACGGACAGCACGCGGAAG
>JBIITU010000365.1:0-3732 GCA_044340335.1 Steroidobacteraceae bacterium | reverse complement strand
AAGCACATGCTCGGGTGAATGCGGAATCCGGGTGGGCTTGTCCCAACCCTTGATCTCCTGCACCCGCAGGATCTCTATCCCGTACTCCTGGCCCGCGAGCAGGAAGGTCAGATACTGTTCGGTCGTCGATCCGCTACCACGCGGCGCGTTCGCATTGGTTTCACTCATGACATGGTCTCCAGATGCCTGTCCCGGTTCAAGCCGGCCGCGCGGCCGGTGCGCGGTTTCCCAGCACGCGATTCAGTGTTGCGAGCAGTTGCTCCGGACTGAACGGCTTGACCATCCAGCCAGTGGCTCCGGCCTGCTTGCCTTGCATCTTTCGCTCGGTGCTCGACTCCGTGGTCAGCACCAGCAGGGGCACCAGCCGATAGTCCGGCAGGGTCCGCAGCTGCGAGACGAGCGTGATGCCGTCCATGTTCGGCATGTTCACGTCGGTAATCACGACGTCCACGACCTTGCCGCGCGCCACTTCGAGCGCCTCGACACCGTCTGCCGCCTCCAGCACCTCATAGCCCGCAGAGCGAAGCGTGTGTCCGACCATCTGTCGCATCGACGCTGAATCATCCACTGCGAGAATCACGTTTGGCATTGCCCTACTCCCATACGTCAGAAAGTGTCCCAGTCATCGCCGGCGCCGCTGGCGGCGGCGACCGGGACCGGTTTGGTGGCTACTGATACCGCCCGCTTGGGCGGAGCTGCTCGAACTGCTGGGGGCGCGATCGCCTCGCTGCGCGGCGGGTTCGTCCGCCCGACCAGCGGCTTCGCGGCCTTCGGTCGTGCCGTGCCCAGATCGAAGAAGGCGACCACTTGCGCCAGCGCCCGCGCCTGCTCCGCGAGTGAATGGGTGCCCGCACTCGCTTCGTCGACGAGCGCTGCATTCTGGGTCGTCACCTGGTCCATCTGCGAGACCGCCTTGTTGATCTCGTCGACTCCGGTGGCCTGCTCGCGGCTCGCGGCAGTGATCTCTGCGATCAGGTCGGTCACCCGCTTGACGCTGCCGACGATCTCCTCGAGCGTCTTGCCGGACTCGTCGACCAGCTGTGAACCGTTATCGACCTTCGCGACGCTGTCCTGAATCAGCGACTTGATTTCCTTGGCAGACTCGGCGCTGCGCCTCGCAAGCGTGCGCACCTCCGCTGCGACGACCGCGAAGCCGCGTCCCTGCTCTCCGGCCCTGGCAGCTTCGACGGCTGCGTTCAATGCAAGCAGATTGGTCTGGAACGCGATGTCGTCGATGACACTGATGATGTCGGCAATCTGCCGACTGGACGTGTTGATCGCGCCCATGGCGGCGACCGCCCGCGTCACGACATCGCCCCCCTTCTCGGCCAGGGATCGCGTGGCCGTTGCGAGCTGATTGGCCTGGCTGGCGTTGTCTGCGTTGTGACGCACCGTCGAAGTCAGCTCCTCGATGGACGCCGCAGTCTCCTCGAGCGACGCAGCCTGCTCGGTGGTGCGCTCCGACAGATTGTCGTTGCCGGAGGAAAGTTGCAGTGCACTGGAGTTGACGATGTCGGACGACATCTGGATCTGCTCGACGACGTTGACGAGTTTGTCGACCGTCTGGTTGACGTCGTCGCGAATCCTGGCGTAAGAGCCCTTGTAATCGGCAGTGATCTTCTCCGTCAGGCGACCCTGGGCAAGACCGTTGATCACCCGGCCGACGTCGTCGAAGGCGCGCTGGTTGACATCCAGCAAGGTATTGACCTGCTTGGACAGCGCCGCAAAGAAGCCAAGCTTGCCAGCGAGCGGCACTCGTTGCGCCAGATCGCCGTCAATGGCAGCACTGATCACGCGCTCGACTTCCTGCTCCGTGCGCGTCTCGGCGGTGGTGTCCAACCATTCGATCGCGTAGCCACTGACCGATCCGTCGGAGTCCTCGACGGGGAAAATCCCCAGGCGCATCCGGCGCCCCGCCAGTGCGACGAGCGCAGTGTGGCATCCCTTGATGTCCCTCAGGGCGGCGCGCTGCAGTCCAGGCTGCATGGGAAACTGGTCGATGTTCACGCCTGCGATCTTCCCGGCCTGAAAACCGGGCCATTGCGCCTGCAGGTCCGCTTCCATGTCGGAGAACAGCCGCGCCGCGGTCCGGTTCGTGAAGATGATGCCGCCGTCTGGACCGGCAACCATCACCGCGCTCGACGCTGCATCCAGAGCCTGGCGGACGCGGAGGTTCGCGCTGGCGATCGAACGCTCCGACTCGAGCTGTGCGCGGAGCCTGTCGCGCATCGTCGATATCTCGCCGAGGATCGCACCGATCTCGTCCTGTGCATCGGCGGCCACGGACACCGTCAGATCGCCACCGGCGATCGCCTTCAACGCACTCGCAGCCCTGCTGAGGCGTTCCCCAAGCTCGCGGCTCATCCACCACGAGAGCATCACGACGACGACGAACGCCACCAGCATCAGCGCGAGCAAGGTCCAGCGATCGCGGTTCTGCGCCGACAGCCTCGCGTCGTACTGAGCACGGAGCTGATCTGCTATCGGATCGTGGATTTCGTGCGTGGAGCGAAACGCGTCGAGCAACCGGCCCGAGAACGCGGCGATCTGGACGGGCCCGATCTGCTCTGCTTCAACGAGCGGTCGAATGCCGGACATGGCTCCCGACCAGCTGTCGCGCATCGCCGTCGCGCCGGCGTCGAACTTGCCTGCGATCTGCGGGTCCGCAACGACCGCAGCCTCGAGATGCGCCATGATGCTCGCGACCTCCTCGAGCACCTGTCCCTCCTCGGCACTCAGGATCCGTCGCGCCTCGTAGCTCGCCGGACCTTCACGACGCAAGGTTTCGAGCGCACGCGCGAGCGAGCCTCCCGCCGCGAACAGATCCGATACGCCACTGACCGCAATACCGACGAGATGGGACGTCGCAGGCTCCGGATCCATCGCGAGACCCGAGTTCTGCTCAACGAGTTGTCGCAACGAAGTTGCCGCCGCAAGCGCGTCGCCATGAACGCGACTGATGACCGCGGAATCGACGCTGTCCTTTGCGGCGATCAATCTCGACCAGGCGGCCTGAAAGGCATCGTGCTCGCCTGCAACCTGCAGTGCGGCGCCGTTGGCGGCGTTCTGCTGATCCACGACGACCACAAGCTCCAGACCTTCGTCGAGCACCGTCGCGCCGTGATCATCGAACGCATTGCTGCCGGCTGCGCGCGCGGTCGCAGCGATCTGATGCTCGGATATCACCGAGGCGAGATCTGCCAGTGGCTCGGCATAGTCGAGACCGGTGAGCGCCATCTCGGTGACATGGATGGTCTTTTCCAGAGAGCTGTTGAACGACCAGGCCGCCACCGCCAAGGGCACGCTCTGAGCGGCAATCAGCAGCAGCAGCTTTTGCCAGAACTTCAGGTCTCTGATTCGACTGAGCATGCGATGTCCTAGCCCTGCAATGTTGTTGCCGACGGCGCTGCGGCTCTCGATCTATCGGCCTGAGCGCGCCCGGCAACAGCCCCGGGTTTCCCTGACAATGCTCGCAATGAGGAACCGGTCACAGCTCGCCCTCAGGCCGCAATCCGGTCCACGAAGCGACGTGCCAGGCCGGCGACGTCGAGAATCAAGGCAACGGAACCGTCTCCCAGGATCGTCGCGCCTGCCACCCCGTCGACACGCTGGTAGTTGGTCTCGAGGGTCTTGACGACCACCTGTTGCTGGCCAAGCAGTTCGTCGACACACAGACCGACCCTGCGACCCTCGGCCTCAACGATCATGATCAAGCCGGAGTCGATAGGTCGG
>JBIITU010000364.1:0-3733 GCA_044340335.1 Steroidobacteraceae bacterium | reverse complement strand
CTGCGCGACGTGCAGCTCAGCCTGCAGGGTCGACCGCTGTTCGCACCGCTGTCGGCGCGGGTCGCACCCGGCGACGTGCTGTCGATCACGGGCGCGAGCGGCAGCGGCAAATCCAGCCTGCTCGCCTGGGCCTGCGGCGTGCTGGCAGCGCCGTTCGAGGCGCGCGGTGAACTGATGCTGGATGGGGTCTCGCTGCTGCGCGTGCCGACTGAACGACGACGTCTCGGCATCCTGTTCCAGGACGCTTTGCTGTTCCCGCACCTGTCGGTCGGCGCCAACGTGGCGTTCGGCCTGCGTGCCGGCGTCGGCGGGCGCGCCGCGCGGCGGCGCAGCGTCGAGGCCGCACTCGCGTCAGTCGGCCTGCCCGACCTTTTCGACCGTGACCCGGCGACGCTGTCGGGCGGCGAGCGGGTCCGCGTCGCGCTGCTGCGGGTGCTGCTGGCCGAGCCGCGCGCCGTGTTGCTCGATGAGCCATTCAGCCGGCTCGACGCGCCGCTGCGCGATTCGGTGCGGCGGCTGGTGTTCGAACGCTGCCGGGAGCGCGGCCTGCCCGTGCTGCTGGTGACCCACGATGCCGCCGACGTCGCAGCGGCCGGCGGGCGGGAACTGCCATTGCGGGACGCGCCCGATGCTCGATAGCGGCATGCGCAAACTGATCGACCCGCCGCTGAACGTGGCGGGTCGCGCGCTGGCGCGCGCCGGCATCAGCGCCAATGCCGTGACGCTGGTCGGGCTGGCGCTGGCACTGGGCACGGCCGCGGCGATCGCCACCGGGCAAATGACGCTCGCGCTCGCGCTGCTGGCGGCGAACCGGGTCATCGATGGGCTGGATGGCGCCGTCGCGCGGGCCACGCGCCTGACCGACACGGGCGGATATCTCGACAGCGTCTGCGACTATGTTTTCTATGCCGCCGTGCCGCTGGCATTTGCCTGGCAGGCGCCCGCCGCCCATGCCCTGCCCGCCGCGGCCCTGCTCGCGAGTTTCCTGCTGACTGCGGCCAGTTTCCTCGGGTTCGCGACCCTGGCCGCCAAGCGCGGCCTGACGGGCAGCGCGCAGGGCCGCAAGAGCTTCCATTACTCGCGCGGCCTGATCGAAGGCACGGAGACCATCGCGGCGTTCGCGGCCATGCTGCTGTGGCCGCACTGGTTCGCGCCCATCGCCTGGGGCCTGGCGGCCCTGTGCGTGCTGACCGCGCTGCTGCGGACTGCGGACGCGTTGCGGCAGTTCCGCGACGCCTGACCGCCGGCGGCCCCCGACGGGGCGCGAACCGGCTACTCGACCCGCGCCGTCGCGGCGTTCAGCAGGTCGCCAGCGTCGGTGACCTCCAGAGTCACTTCTATGGGCGCACAGCAGACCTGACAGTCTTCGATGTAAATACGCGACCGATCGGTCAGATCCACCATCGTGCCGTAAACTTCTCCACACCACGGACACTGGAGTTCAATGAAGGCACCGAGCGCTGCGGCGTCCGCGCCGGGTTCGTACACTGGCTCGAGGCCATAAAGCGCGTCGATGGAGCGCGGGTCGAGATCGAGCGCGCGGCGTTCGAGTTCCCGGGCAATGCTGGAGCGGCGGCGGTTCATGTCGACTGCGAGAGTAGCCCTGCAACGCATCATGGAGGAAGCGGCATTGTATCGATCGATGACTGACGGCCACGGAATTCCCGTGGCGTGCCGACGAACGCGCGCTCGCATCCGATTGCGACTGGTCGCGCTGGGCCTGTCGGGCTTCGCGGTCGCGACGCCAGCCGTCACCGCCGTCACCGCCGTCACCGACCCGCAGTTCTGCGCTGAAGCGCAGCGCCAGATCGGCGGCGTGACCATCCCGATACGCAATGTCGTGCACCGCGATCACACCGCCTTCGTGCTGTCCAAACCCGCGGTTTCGCCGCTCGAGACGCAGCAGTTCTCGGAGCCCGCCTCGACCCCGGGCGGGGTGCTGGGGCAGATCTCGTGCAAGATGAAAACGGCCGACCACATCCGCTCTGTGCACGGCCCCGCCGCTGCAGCTGCCACGGATGACCGCAACGCCTGCCGCGCACTGAACCGCCAGACCATCCGGTCTGCCTGGGCAGGGCTGTCTGCCGAGCAGCGGGCCGCCGTCGCCGTACGCCCCAGTCGGATCCTGCTGCACGCCGACGATGTCCGCATGACCGGGTCGACGTGGACCCAGCCGTATCAACACGTCTGGGCCGGCGACGATGGCCAGGTCCATGTCCGCGCGAAATCGCTGCTGGCCTTGTGGGATGACTGGCGCTGGAAGCTCGCGCCGGAGAGCTTCCGCGGCACGCATTACTGCCACCTGATCACGCCGTGGTACGCGCGCGCGCTGATGCTGGGCGAACTGCAGGCGCCGGCGCCGCCGACCGACTGAACCGTATCGGGCGCTCAGTTCGCGGCGCGCGCCGCCGGACAGCGCGACAGCGTCACACGGATCCGCGTGCCGCCCCGCCTGGGCCGCTCGACGCTGAACTGCGCGTGCATCATCCGCGCGCGGTACTCCATGATGCGCAGCCCCATGCCCTCGCGACTGCGGCCAGCGTCGCCGGGTGGCGGCACCCCACAGCCGTTATCGGTGATGGTCAGGCTGATCCGGCGCGCGCCCACGCCCAGGCGCAGCGCGATGGTGCTCGCACCGCTGTGCCGGGCCGCGTTCGTGACTGCTTCCTGCGCGATCCGGTACAGATGATGCGTCGCCGTTGCATCGAGTTCGAGCGCACCCCGGATCGCCTTGCCGAACCGCACACGCATGTCATGCGTGCGACTGGCGCTGGCCGCAAGCTGCTCGAGGGCTGCCGGCAAACCGCCGCGCTCGAGAATGACCGGCGACAGGCCGTGTGCCAACGCGCGGGCGCTCTCCACCGCCTGGTTCACGAGATCGACGACTTCGTTGATCACCGGCGCGCCCGACGGATACTCGCGCGCCGCGCGTTGCGCGAAGCTGCGCAACATCAGGGATATGCCCGTCAGCTCCTGGCCGAGCCCATCGTGCAAGTCGTGCCCGATGCGCTGCTGCTCGCGGTTGGTCGCCTCGATGATCGCGCGCTCCAGCATGCGGCGATCGGTGACATCCATGATCACGGCAATGACCAACGGAACTGTCGTCGCCGACTCGCGCAACTCGACGACCGCGGCTTCGGCGACGAACTCCGCGTCGCCATCGAGGCGCCGGGCCCGCCACTCGAGCGTAGCGCCGTGGGCGCGCGCGCCGTCGCGCAGGTGCTGCTCGAGGCGCCGCGGATCGAGCCCGAGCCGGTCGACCTCCGTGCCGACGAGCGCTTCGGCGGCTGCACCGAACATGCGGGCCGCCGCCGCGTTCGCAATGCGAATCCGACCGTCGTCCCCGATCAGCAGCACGCCTTCGCGCAGCGTTTCGAGCATGTGCGCCTGCGTGCGCAGCGTCGACTCGCGGCGGCGCACCTCCGTGATGTCGGTGATGCGCACGGAAAGCCCGACGACGCGACCTGCATCGATGACGGGCGCCGCGTGGAACTCGAAGATGGCCTCGGCGCCGCTCGAGCGCGGCAGGCTGACCTCGACCATGACCGGCCGCGCGTGGGCGATCGCCTGGTCGGCAGCCGCACTCAGCGTCGGCCGCAGCTTCTCGGGGATGATGCCCAGGCTGTGCACGCCGACCGCCGCCGGCGGGTCCAGCCCGCGCATGCCACGGTTGACGAATCGGATGCGCAGCTCGAGGTCGAGCAGCGCGAGCCAGTCGGGCGCGTTGCTGGCA
>JBIITU010000363.1:0-3738 GCA_044340335.1 Steroidobacteraceae bacterium | reverse complement strand
TGGCGCGGCGCATTCTCGAAGACGGCCGCCGCCGCGGCATTGCGCTGGTGCCGGCCGGCGACTGGGGCGCGCGCGTGCTGGCCGCCTTCCAGGATGAACTGTTGCAGGGGGGTGGGCAGCTGCTCGCGTCGGCCGAGTATGCGTCGGGTGCGAACGACCATTCCGCCCCGATACAGAGCGTGCTGCGACTGTCCGACAGCCGCGCGCGCGCGCGGCGGCTCGAAGGCGCGCTCGGCACCTCGCTGCAGTTCCTGCCGCGCCGGCGCGGTGACATCGACTTCATCTTCTCGCCCGCACCGGCGGCCACGGCGCGCCAGCTGCGGCCGCAACTGCGCTTCCACTACGCCGGCGACATTCCGGCCTACGCGACTTCCGATGCCTACGAACCGGGGCTGACCGCGAACCAGGATCTCGAAGGCCTGCGCTTCCCGGACATGCCCTGGGTGCTGTCAGGCGGACCGGGCGTCGAGCGCTTGCGCGCCGCGACGACGGCCGCGTTCGGCGACACGGCGCGCAGCCGCGGCAAGCTCTATGCGTTCGGCCACGACGCCTGGCTGCTGGCGATGGCCCTGCGCGAACGCAACGGCCGCGACCTCGCTGACCTGCGCATCGACGGTGCGACCGGGCGGCTCTCGTTCGATGCCGAAGGTCGCACCCGGCGCGAACTCGACTGGGCGCAGGTGCGCGGCGGCAGCGCCCGCCTGCTGACCGCCAAGCCCGACTGAGGCGTGGCGTGGGGCAGCGCGGCGCAGTGCCTGGCGTCGTTGGCGCTGCCGCCGAGGCCTGGGCTGCGCACTGGCTCGAACAACAGGGTGCGCGCATCGTGTTGCGCAACTTCCGTCGCCGCCGCGGCGAGCTCGATGTCGTCATCGAGCACGGCGGCGCGCTCGCGATCGTCGAGGTGCGTTTCAGGGAATCCGACCGCTACGGCGGCGCCGCGGCGAGCGTCGGACCGGCCAAGCAGCGCCGGCTGATCCTCGCGGCGCAGCAACTGCTGCAGTCGCGACCGGATCTGGCGCGCTGGCCCGTGCGTTTCGATGTGCTCGCGCTGCGCGCGGCGCCGCCCGACGCTGGCGCGCGAGACGGCAGGCATGGCGCCCGGCCCGCAGGCGAGCGCTACGAAGCACAGTGGATTCGCCACGCCTTCGACGCGGCTTGAGGCGCTGCAGCGCGGGGCTACTTGACGATCTTCAACTGCGGGCGGCGAGCGCCCTCGTCGCCGGCCGTCGGCCGGCTGGGTCCATCCTGCGGCGAACCGTCAGGGGGCTCGGAGCCACCATCATCGGCCGAGAACACCATGCCCTCGCCGGTCTCGCGCGCGTAGACGCCCAGCACGGCAGACACGGGAAAGCGCACGTGGTGGATCACGCCGGAGAAACGCGCATCGAACTCGACCCAGTCGTTGGCGATGTCGAGGCGCTGGGTCGCGGTGTAGCTGAGGTTCAGGACGATCTTGCCGTCCTTGATGTAAGCCAGCGGCACCGCGGCACCCTGCGCACCCGCGTTGACGATGACGTGCGGCGTCAGGCCGCTGTCCGTCATCCACTGGTGCATGGCCCGCAACATGTACGGACGTCGCGACGGTCGCGGCTCGCTCATGACCGGCGCAGCCTCACAGTCGCATCTCCTGCTCGGCGCCCGACAGCGTGCGGCGAAAGCCGGGGCGCGAGAACACGAGTTCGGCGTACTTCAGGATGGGCGCGGCCTGGGGCGGCAGCTCGATCTCGTAGTGCGGCAGGCGCCAAAGGATAGGCGCGATGGTCGCATCGACCATCGAATACTCGCTGCTCAGGAAGAAGGGCCGCACTTTGAACAGCTCGGTGCTCTGCACGATCGTGTCGCGCAGTTCCTGCCGCAGCTTCGGCTTGAGCTTCTTGTCGGGTTCGTCGTCGATGGCCTGCGCCGCCGGGTACCAGTCGCGCTCGATCCGGTACAGCGCCAGCCGCGTCTTGGCCCGCGCGAGCGGATCGACCGGCATCAGGGGCGGATGCGGAAAGCGCTCGTCGATGTACTCCATGATCACGCGCGAGTCGTAGAGCACGAGATCGCGATCCACCAGCGTCGGCAGGCTGTGGTAGGGATTCAGGTCGAGGAGATCCTCGGGCAGGTTGCCCGAACTGACATCGACGACCTCGATATCCAGCCCCTTCTCGCCCAGCACGATGCGGACCCGATGGCTCAAAGGGTCTCGTGCAGACGAGAACAGCGTCATGATCGATCGTCGGCCAGACAAGGCGAACTCCTCGGCGCGACGCGACGGGTTACTTGACGTCCTTCCAATACTCCTGCTTCAGCAGGTAGGCGATACCCGTGAAGGCGAGCAGGAAGAGGATCACCCACACGCCGACACTGCGGCGCACGAGCTGCGCAGGCTCGCCGACGTAGTCGAGGAAGTTGACCGTATCACGGATGAACTCGTCGTACTCCGCTTCCGACATCGAACCGGGCAGCCCCGGCTCGAACTTCAGGAAGGCCTGCTGAGTCGTGACCGAGCCGTCCGAGCCCTTCTGCTCGAGCGTCTGGAAGGTCGCCTGCTGCGCGCCCTGCAGCTCCGACAGCACGTGCGGCATGGCCGTGCCGGGCAGCGCGAGATTGTTGACGCCGGTCGGCTTGGACGGATCGGCATAGAACGTCTTCATGAACTGGAAGACGTAATCGGCGCCGCGCGACCGCACGATCAGAGACAGATCCGGCGGCGCCTTGCCGAACCAGTCCTCGCCATCGGCCGGCGACAACGCGGTGACGATGTAGTCGCTCGCCTTGTCGCCAGGCAGAACGATGTACTTCTCGAGGTCTTCGTCCGGGATGCGCAGGTCTTCGCCGAGACGCGAGTAGCGCTTGTACTTGATCGAGTGACACGCCGAACAGTAGTTCATGAAGTTGCGCGCACCGCGCTGCAACGACTGGACGCTGTCGATTTCGTTGCCGGCTTTCCAGGCGGTCCAGTTGACCCCGCCCTCGGCGATCGGGCCCGCGGCTGCGCGCACATCGGCAACACCGAACAGCGCAGTGGCGGCGAGCGCCACGGCGAAGCTGGCAGCAGCCGAGCGGGATGGCTTGCGACGGGGAAGCATGTTCTTCAACTCACTCATGGAAAGTCACCCGCGACGGCGCTGGCCGGCACTTCTCGAACGTCGTGTACCACGGCATCAGCAGGAAGAACGCGAAGTACAGCACCGTGAAGATCCTGGTGAGCAGCACGTAGATGCCGCTGGCAGGCAGCAACCCGAGCCAGGACAAGGCCAGGAAGGTGATCACGAACACGCCCAACGCGATCTTGGACAGGATGCCCTTGTAGCGGATCGACTTGACCGGCGAGCGATCGAGCCAGGGAAGCAGGAACAGCACGACGATGGACAGCAGCATCAGCAGTGCGCCGAGTTGCTGATCCGGCACCGCGCGCAGGATCGCGTAGAAGGCCGTGAAGTACCACACCGGGACGATGTTCGCGGGTGTCGAAAGCGGATTCGCCGGCTCGAAGTTCGGCTTCTCGAGGAACAGGCCGCCGAATGTCGGCACGAAGAACACGACGCTGCAGAACAGGATCAGGAACACGCCGACGCCGACGATATCCTTGACCGTGTAGTAGGGATGGAACGGGATGCCATCGACGGGCTTGCCGTTGGGCGCCGTATTCTCCTTGATCTCGATGCCGTCGGGGTTGTTCGACCCCGTCTGCCGCAGTGCCACGAGGTGCAGCATGATCAGCAGCGCGATCGCGAACGGCAACGCCACGAC
>JBIITU010000362.1:0-3741 GCA_044340335.1 Steroidobacteraceae bacterium | reverse complement strand
TTCGCCGGCAGACGCCTCGAGGGTGCTGCCGATCAGCGTTCGTCGCGGCTGGTCGAGCACGGCGGGTGTCGCACCGCCAGCCGGCGCAGGCGCGACGACGGCATCGGTGTCCGGGCCCGACAACGCGAGCACGCTGATCTGTACTCGATCCAGTTGCCGACCCAGGCGCAGTCCGTACGTGGCGTTGCCCGGTTCGTGTCCGCGATCCACGACCGGCAGGCGCAACAGGTTCGCGCTGACCGGCGGTGCGAACGCGCCGTCGTGTTCCGGCAGCTGCGAGCCCGTCGGATCGAACGCGACCGCCGCATCCACCAGCAGCGCGCCGGCACGGTGGCGGAGGCGCGCACCCCAGCGGGAAATCCGGTCGGGGCGCGGATCGAGCAGCACGAAGTCGCGGCGTCGCACCGGCGAGAAGCGATCGGTGACCTGCAGGCCATCGAGGACGCCCCATGCGACCACCTGCTTGCCGAGTGTCAGCGTGGTGTGCTGCCCGCGATACTCGATGCTGAGGGCATCGATTTCGATTCGCGCCTGATCGCTGAGGCGCCACGGTTTCGATGCCGCTGCGAATCCTGCCGTGCGTCCAAGTCCCACCGCATCGTCTGCGTACTCCAGTCGTAGCGCTGCGGCGCCGTGCCAGTCGGACCCGAAGCGCAGGTCGAGTTCCGGGCTGACGGACAGGCGTGTCAGTTGCGAGCTGAGGTCATCGACGGTCGCCGCCGCCCACAACTGCGCCTCGACCCGGAAGCTGTCGACCTCGATCGCAGCTGCCGTGTTGCTGCACGCGATCAGCGTTGCAGTCAGCAGGTGTGGCACCAGTCTTGTGCAAGTCATCATGGTATGGCTGGAACGCCCAGCGACAACGCTTCCGGGTCGAACACGCGAGCGGCGATGTCCGGCACATGACGCATGCCGGTGAAGGTGACCTCGGTCGAATGCCGCGTTTGATGCTGGGTGATGCGAAAGCGCATTGCCGTCCATGCGCCGCCCACGAGAGACTGCTCCAGGAGTTCCACTCGTTTCAGCGGCGCGCCGTCCCGATCGCTGTACTCGATCACGACCGGGAACCGCGTTTGCGGGTCGATCAACGCATCGAACCCGGCATAGCCGAGTTCGCTGCGCACGGTGGCGTTGCGCGCCTCGCCGCGCAGCCGCTGCAACTGCCTGCCCTCGTGCGCGACCGCCTCACCGCCGCTGAAGTGCCAGTCGTCGAGTTCGAACTTGAAATTGCTCTTGAGATCGCCGAAGGTCAGGTCGGTGCCGAGGAAATAGTCCCCGCGCTGCGAGCTGGGCAGGCGCCGGACGCGTTGTGTTGCGGGCAGGTACAGCCAGACTTCGTCGCTGACGTCGTGGCGGTCGTGACTGAGGAAGGCTGTGCCGCGAATGGCTGCGGGCGCCGCGAAGAAGATCGCGATGCGCGTGCCTCCGGTCCGTTCCGCATGCGCCATCAGCGCGCTGCGTTCGCGCACCGCGCCATTGCGATTGACGAGTCGGAAGTTCATTGTCGCGACGCGACCGGCGTTGGCGGGCCGACTCGCAACCAGGCGAGCAAGCTCGTCGGCACCCGACGCGGCCGAAGTGATCGGCGCGCCCGCGGCCACCAGCAACACCGCGCCGAGACAGGCGAATCGTGCCAGCAGGTCAGACATGAGTCCCCCGCGCGCGACCGAGCAACGCCGTGCCGGTCAGCGACAGCACGGCAGGAATCAACAGCAATGCACCGAGCAGAGACCCGATCGCGCCGGCGCCGACCAGCACACCGAACCAGCGCAGCGGCGGGGCGGAACTCAGGCAGATGACCGCAAGTGCGACGCCCAGGGCCAGTGCCGAGTAGAAGCACGCGCGCGCGACCAGCGCGAAACGTTCATCCAGGGCTTCAGTCAGGCTGGCGCCGGCCGCAAGACGCTTGCGCAGATAGGCGATGAGGTGAATGCCGAAATCCACGCCGAGACCGGTTGCGATCGCGGCCGACATCGACGTCGCTGGCGCGATGTCGATCCGGAAAGCGCCCATGATCGCGTAGATGAACAGGATGCCGCCGCCGACAGGAAGCATCGCCAGCAGCGCAGGGCCGAAGCCGCGCATCGCGATGGCGGTGACCACGAAGACCAGCAGGACCGCGAGCCCGAGTCCGCGGAAGTGGTTCTGCGCGAGGACGCTCATCCAGCCTTCGTTCACGGCTATCCGCCCGCTGACGACCGCCGCAAGGCCGCTTTGCGCCTGCCAGTCGGTGAGCAACGCGTCGAGTGCGTGGACCGCAGGCTGCGTGGCGCTGTAGCGATCCGTGGCGAGCTGCGCGCGCAACAGCGCGTGCTGGTGGTCGTAGTCGATGCGCTGGCGAAAGTCGTCCGGCTCGGCGGAAGATTCGTACAGGAACATGTATTGCGCTGGTGCGCCCGGATCCTGCGGCAACGCGCCAGGCGCGGCGCCAGTCAGGGCCTGGTGCATCAGCGAGACGTAGTCGTCGATGGCGGCCACCTTGGTGACCTCGGGAAGTGTCGCGATCGAGCGCTTCAGGTCAGCGATCGCTGCAAGTGCTGCTGTATCCATCAGGCCACCCGGGGCAGGCGCGGTGACAGCGACATCGAGAAAGTTGAAGCCGCCGAGACGCTCGCCCAGCAACTGGTCGGCAAGCTTGACCGGGTCTGCTGCGGCGAAGTAGCGCTGTCGCTCGTAGTCGAACTGCGCGTGCAGGGCCGCCGCGAGCAGCGGCGCAGTCAGGAGCAGCAGCAGCGTAATGCCGGGGACTGGCCTGGCGATGGACCACTGGCCCAGACGATGGATCTTCGCCTCCAACCATGGCGTGCGCAGCGAAGCGCGACCAGGCCGCGCCGGCGCCGGCTTGAGATTGGTCAGGATCAGGATCGCCGGCAGCGCGGTCAGTGACAGCACCCATGCTGCGGCGACACCGATCGCGGCGAAGATCCCGAATTCGCTGATGGGTCGCATCGCGGTGCCGAATGCCAGGCCAAGCAGGCCGGCGACCGTGGTCACGCTCGTAAGCGTCACCGGCACCCATATGTCGCGCAGCGTCGCCGTCACGGCATCGAAGGCGGTCAGCGTCGGTAGTTCGGCGCGGGTCCTCAGGTAGTACAGGATGACGTGCAGGCTGTCCGCAACGGCCATGGCCATGATCACGACGGGCAATGCGGTGCTGATCAGGTAGTAGCGCGCATCCATCCAGCCCATCGTGCCGATCGCCACCGCGGCCGACGCGGCGATGACGAACAGCGGCCCGAGCAGTGCGCGCGGCTGGCGCAGGGCGATCAGCAGCAGGACCAGCACGACCAGAAACGCTGCGGGCACGAAGATGCGCGTATCGCTATCGACCGTCTGGGCCAGGCGGGCGTTCATGCCGGCCACGCCGGCAACGTGCACTGACAAGCCCGCAGGCGCCTCGGCCTCGGCCAGGGCACGGACGCGGTCGTAGACCTCCGTGGCATGGTTCGGATCGTCTACCGGCACGATCACGATCAGCGCATCGCCGCTGCGCGAGGCGAGCAGGTTATGCAGCACGGGCATCGCGGCAAAGCGGCTGGCGGCGAGCGCCGCCGTGTCCGCGGTGACCGGCCCGGCTTCGATGATCGGGTCGACCAGCAGGTCGCCATCCGAGCCGGCGATCGCCTTCTCGCTGGCGAGGCTGATGACATCGTTCTTCTGCACGCCCGGAACCGTGCGCACGACTTCGTGGATGCGCCTCAGCGCCTCGAGTGCATCGATCGTGAACAGGCTCTTGCCGGC
>JBIITU010000361.1:0-3744 GCA_044340335.1 Steroidobacteraceae bacterium | reverse complement strand
GGCGCGCGCCAGATCGTCATGACGGAAACGGCGGGCGAATCGCGCTACCGCGCACTGAACCTGTCGCTGGAGCGCGCCCGCGCGCAAGCCGGCGACGGCGCATTCGAGTACGCGCTGCGCCTGTCGTACACGCTGTCGCGACTCGACAATGACACCGACGACCTGAACTTCCGCGCTTCGAACTCCAACGAGTTCGCCGCCGAGTGGGGCCCGTCGATCAACGATCGTCGCCACGCACTGTCGACCGTGCTCTATCTGCACCCGACGCCGTCGCTCACGGTGACGCTCGCCGGCCTGTTCCAGTCCGGTCAGCCGATCAACCTGATCCCCGATACGGCGATCTTCGGCACCACGGACCTGAACGGCGACGGCGCCTCGTTCTCGAGCGCCTACCTCGGCAACTCCGATCGCGCCCCCGGCGTGGCGCGCAACAGCGGTCGCCTGCCCTGGTCCAGCGTCGTCGATCTTGGCCTGCGCTGGAACATCGCCGCCGGACCCGGCTCCGTCGAAGTGTCAGCCGACGTCTTCAACGTGTTCGATGAGGTGAACCTGTCGGGCTTCGCGAACTCGGCGACGCAGTCGAACCAGATCCAGGTGGCCGGGCAGCCGTTCGTCGAACGCAACGCCGGCGCGCCGCGACAGTTCCAGTTCGGGCTGCGCTATGCGTTCTGACCGGCGCGCCTTCCTGCGCGGCATCGCCGCGATCGGGGCCACTGCGGCAGCTGCCGCTGCCGGCAGCTCGCCCGCGCACGCCAGCAACATGACCACGCTGCCGCAGCTCGAGTGGGCGAGCGTGCTGCGAGCGGCGCGCGGTCAGCAGGTGTTCTTCAACGCCTGGGCCGGCGACGAGGCGGTCAACCGCTACATCGCCTGGGCGGCAGGCGAAGTGCAGCGCCTTTACGCCATCAAGCTGACGCACGTTCGCGTCAACGATCCGGGCGAGTCGGTCGCGCGCGTGCTCGCCGAGCAGCAGGCCGGCCGACTCACCGACGGCAGCGTCGATCTGCTGTGGATCAACGGCGAGAACTTCGCCGCGCTGCGGCGCGCGAACCTGCTGTTCGGCCCCTGGGCCGACGACGTCCCGAACGCGCAGTGGATCGACCGCGAAGGCAACCCCACTGTCGTCCGCGATTTCACGATTCCCACGGACGGCTATGAACTGGCCTGGGGCAACTCGCGCTTCACTTTTTTCTATGACAGCGCGGTCGTGCCGCGACCACCAGCCGATCCGGCAACGCTGCTGGCGTGGATCCGCGCGCATCCCGGGCGCTTCACTTATCCGCAACCGCCGCAGTTTCACGGCACGAGCTTCCTCAAACAGCTGCTGCTGTCGATGCACACGCAGCGCGCGCCGTTCCAGCAGCCGGTCGGCGACGACTTCGACGCCCTGACCCGGCCGCTGTGGCTATGGCTCGACGCGGCGCATCCGCAGCAATGGCGACGCGGTCGCGTGTTTCCGGCCAGCGGCCCGGCGCAGCGCCGTCTGCTCGGCGATGGCGAAGTCGACTGGGCGATGGGCTTCAACTCCGCCGAAGCGAGCCGGGCGATCGCCAGCGGCGAGTTCCCGCAGACGATCCGCAGCCTGCGCTTTGCGGCGGGCGCGTTGTCGAACAGTCATTTTGTCGCGATCCCGGTGAACGCGCGCGCGCGCGCGGCTGCGAAGGTGGTCGGCAATTTCCTCGTCTCGCCAGCGGCGCAGGCGCGCAAGGCCGACGAACGCTGGTGGGGTGATGCGACCGTGCTCGCCGTCGAGCGCCTGCCGCCCACGGCGCGCGCGCTGTTCGCGGCCCTGAAGCCGGGACCTGCGACGCTGCCGGCCAGCGGCCCCGTGCTCGACGAACCGCACCCGAGCTGGATGCTGGCGCTCGAGCGCGAATGGGCGCGACGGTATCGCGCCGGATGAGCCTCGCGGCGCGGCGCCCATCCTGGTTGCTGGGCGCACCGCTGCTGCTGCTCGCGCTGGCGCTCGTGCCGGTGCTGGCGGGCCTCGCCGGCACCGTGGGTCCCGCCGCATCGGGCGCCGCGTGGACCGAACTGTTTGCAACGCCCGGACTCGGCCGCTCGCTGGCGCTGTCGTTCAGCACGGGCGTCGTCGCGGCGCTGCTGTCGCTGGCGCTCGCACACGGGCTGCTCGCGGCACTGACCACGCCGCAGGCGATCGCGCGCGCCCGCGCGTTCGCGCTGCCGCTGATCGCCATGCCGCATCTGGCGCTCGCGATCGGTGTCGCGCTGGTGTTGGCACCGTCCGGCCTGCTGCTGCGGCTGCTGTCGCCGTGGCTGACGGGTTTCGAGCAGCCGCCCGACTGGACCACGATCCAGGATCCGCTCGGCCTCGCGCTGATCGCCGGCCTCGTACTGAAGGAGACGCCCTTCCTGCTGCTCGCGCTGTCCGCAGCGCTCGCGCAGGTACCGGCCGACAGGCTGCTGCTGCAGGCACGCACGCTGGGTTACGGCCGGCTGCGCGCCTGGGCACTGTGCGTGGCACCGGCGTTGCAGCGCCAGATCGCGCTGCCGTTCGCCGCGGTCGTCGTGTTCGGCATCAGCAATGTCGACGTCGCACTCGCTCTCGGGCCGACGACACCGCCCACGTTCGCGATGCTTCTCTGGGAATGGTTCCTCGATCCGGATCTGTCGCGCCGCCCGCTCGCAGCGGCAGGAGCGCTGCTGCTGATGGGCCTGTGCATCGGCGTGCTGGTGCTGCTGTGGGCGCTGGCCGGCGGTGCCGAGCGCTGGCGCCGCGCGAGTGCCACCAGCGGTTGGCGCGCGGCGAACGACGCCGGCGCACAGCGCCTGCTGCGCGGGGCGGGCCTCGTGATCGCGCTGCTGGGCGCGCTCGCACTGCTGGCACTGTGGCTGCGTTCGATTGCACCGGCGTGGCGCTTTCCGCGCCTGTGGCCCAGCGAGCCGAGCCTCGCGGCATGGCGCGAGGCCAGTGCGCTGCTTGGCGACGCGCTACCCGTCACCGCGACGGTGGCGCTCGTGACCACATTGCTGGCCGTGGTACTGGCACTGGCTGCCGCAGAATCGTTGCGTGATCGGCCGCGGCAGCGCGCCGCGCTCGCGATGCTGTTGTTCGTGCCGCTGCTCGTGCCGCAGTTCAGCTTCCTGTTCGGCCTGCAGGTGCTGCTGGCGCGGCTGCGGCTCGACGGCAGTTGGCCCGCGGTGATCTGGAGCCACCTGGTGTACGTGCTGCCCTATGTGTTCGGCGTCATCGCGGCGGCACGCGCGGCGCTGGAGCCGCGCTGGCGCGATGTCGCCCTGACCCTGGGCGCGACGCCCGCACAGGCGTACTGGCGCGTGACACTGCCGCTGCTGACCCGCTCGCTGCTGCTCGCCGCCGCGCTCGGCTTTTCGGTCAGCGTCGCGGTCTATCTGCCGACGGTGTTCGCGGGTGCCGGTCGCTTCGCGACGCTCGCGACCGAAGCGGCGGCGACGATCGCGGCGGGCAATCTGCGCGCCGCCGCGGTCGCGGCCGCCACCATGGCGTCGCTGCCGCTGGCCATCCTGGCGCTGGCCGTGCTCGCGAGCACGCTGCTGTTCCGCAACCGCCGCGACCTGCCGTCATGAGCCACGCCGCGGATCAGGCCGCAGATCGCGCCGCAGATCGCGGCCTGGAGCTGCGCGACGTGCAGCTCAGCCTGCAGGGTCGACCGCTGTTCGCACCGCTGTCGGCGCGGGTCGCACCCGGCGACGTGCTGTCGATCACGGGCGCGAGCGGCAGCGGCAAATCCAGCCTGCTCGCCT
>JBIITU010000360.1:0-3749 GCA_044340335.1 Steroidobacteraceae bacterium | reverse complement strand
GAAGACCCGCGCCGAGGACCACCTGAAGGCCAGCGGGCTCGACTACACGATCATCCGGCCCGGCGGTCTCACCGATCGGGGCGCCACCGGCCAGGCCTTCCTCGCAGCGGACCCCGAGGCGTTCAGCTACATCTCGCGCAAGGATCTCGCGGCGCTCAGCGTTGCGGCGTTGGGCGACCCGGCGACGATCGGCAAGACCTATGCCGCCTATGACCCGAGCCGCAAGACGCTGTGGAAGATGTTCAACGATTGAGGGCACCGCCATGAAGAAGCCGCGCATCCACACGCCCGATGGGTCGACCACGCTGACGGAAGAACTGTCGCGACGCGGCTTTCTCTCGTCGGCGCTGCTTGGCGCCGCGGCGCTCGGCGCGAGCGCGCCGGCAGCGGCGGCGATGGGCAGGGGCTCGAACGATGTCGACGTGCGCAGCGACGGCAGCTACACGACCGTGCCGCTTGCGAAGGACGTGGTGCGACTCGGCGTCGTGCAGTCGCGCGTGCGCCCGGTCGATGCGGCGAACCCCGGGCCGATGAAGAAAGAAAATCTCGATCACATGCTGATGCTGATCGAGAACGCGCAGGAGTGGAATCCACCGTCGGACATCCTGTTCTTCCACGAGTTTCCGATCACGGGATTTCGCTACGACTGGAGCCGCAAGGACCTCAACCGGCTTGCGATCGAGACGCCCGGCGAGGAAACCGAAGCCATCGGCCGCGTCGCGAAGAAGTACCAGTGCTGGATCGTGTTCGGTTCGTACGTCAACGATCGCGACTGGCCCGACCACATCATCTCGCAGACGACCATCATCGGGCCCGACGGGCGCATCGTCGACAAGCACTGGAAGGCCCGCAACATCATGGGCGTGTTCGCGACCGGACGCACGCCGGTAGAGCTGATGACATCGACGGTCTACAACTGCCTCGATCGCTACATCGAGCTCTATGGTGCCGATGCCGTGATCCCGGTCACGCGCACGCCGTATGGCAACCTGTGCACCTCGCCCGTACAGCGCGAGCCCGAACTGTTCCGCGCCATGGCGCTGAAGGGCGGCGAGATCTTCCTGCGCACCGCATCCGGCGGATTCAACGCCTGGGACATCCAGGCGTCCGCGGGCTACAACCGCGTGTATGCGGCGATCTGCAACAACGCGGTCTCGCCCGGCAACCGCTTCTTCGAGGATGCCGGCAGCGGCGGTTCGGCGATCTATGACCCGCTCGGCAACGTCGTCGCCGCGGCACGCAGCGAGCATGAGCAGTTGGTGGCCGCAAACATCCCGATGCGCGCGTATCGTGCCGGCCACAAGCTGCCCGAGTACGCGTGGCCGCTCTATGCGCCGGTCATGGACAAATACGTGCCGAAGTTTCCGCCGTCGAAGTTCACGACCTACCTGCCGACCGACCTGCAGGATTCAGCCCGCTACCTGCGCGATCCGAAAAACACGAACTGGTAGCCCGCGCACTACCAGGGCAGTTCCGTCCCGTCGTACATCCAGAACCGCCCTGCCTTGTCGGCATCGAGACCGGCGATGACCTGACGGATGCCCGCGACGCTGGTCGCGGCATCGAGGTCGGCGCGCGGGCCGCCCATGGCAGTGCGCACCCAGCCGGGATGAATCGGCGCGGCGACGATCTTGTGCTTGCGCCCGAGGTCGATCGCGAGCGAGCGCATGACCGCATTCAGGGCCGCCTTGGTGGCGCGGTAGGCATACAAGCCACCGATCTCGTTCTTCGCGATCGAACCGATGATGCTGCTCAGGGCGACGAGCCTGCGCTGCTCCGACGCTGCGACATGCTCGACGAAAGCCTCGGCCATCTTCATGGGGCCGATCACGTTGACGCGGAACACCATCTCCCAGTCCGGAAAATCAGACTTCCCGAAGCGACCGAACGCGAGACCCTGCTGCGCGAAGTTGCCACTACCCATCGTGCCGGCCGAGTTGATCAGCACGTCGATGGGCTGCGCGGCGCCGCCCGGCGCGCGCAGGCGCTGCGCCAGCGCGTCGATCGATGCATGGTCGGACACATCCATGGCCTCGACGCGAACCCTGTCTCCCGAGGTCGCGGCCAGCGCAAGGAGCTCCGTCGCACGCGCTGCATCGCGCACCGTGCCGATGACCTGCCAGCCATCTGCGGCGTATTGCCGCGCCATCTCGAGCCCGAGTCCACGGCCCGCACCCGTCACCAATACTGTCGGCATCGTCGTCGCCCCCGTTCGGTATGATCCTGCGCTCTGTATTGCAGGCGATCCGCGCAGCGATGTCCACGTTTCCGACAAGATACCGCAAGCTCGTCATCCAGCAGCTGACCGGCGACTTTCGCAGCTCCACCGGCGTCGCGTGGCAGGACTGGCGCGATCCCGGCCCGGGCGAGATCGCCGTGCGCAACCACTGGGCGGGCTGCAACGCCATCTTCGACAAGAATCTGTGCCGCAATGCGATCCGCTACGTGAACGTGGCCCCGCCGTTCGACATGGGCATCGAGGCCGTCGGCGAAGTGGTTGCGGTCGGACCTGGCGTGACCGCCTTCGCCCCTGGGGAACACGTCGCCACCACGCGCCTCGGCAACGGCTATCGGGACTACCAGCTCGCGCCCGTCGAACGCGCCATCCGCGTGCGGGCCGCGACACCGGAAGTGCTGACACTGGTTCCCACCGGCATCTCGGCGATGGTCGGCCTCGAGCGCGTCGGCGAGATGCGCGGCGGCGAAACGGTGGCCGTCTCGGCCGCAGCGGGCGGTCTCGGGCACATGGTCGTGCAGGTCGCCAAGCTCGCAGGTTGCCACGTCATCGCACTGACTGGAGCGGACGAGAAGATCGCGCTGCTGCAGTCGCTAGGCGCGGATCGCGTCGTCAATTACCGGCGCGAGAACCTCGGCGCGGTGCTTGCGGGCGAGTACCCGCGCGGCATTGATATCGCCTACGACTCCGTCGGCGGCGAGATCTTCGATGCCTTCCTCGAGAACCTGGCGATGCGCGGTCGGCTGGTGATCAGCGGCCACACGTCTGATTTCGACAAGGCCATCGAGAACGTCGCGCAACCGCGCATCTACCGGAAGCTGTACTGGAAGTCCGCCTCGGTGCGCGGCTTCCAGAACCAGGCCTTTCCAGAGTATTTCGACGAGACCGCGCGCCGCATCCTCGAGCTTTACTACGACGGCAAGCTGCGGGCGCTGGTCGATCCGACACCGTTCACAGGTCTCGAGCAGGTGGCCGACGCCGTCGAGCACCTGCTTGCCGGTCGCAATGCGGGCAAGGTCGTGATCAAGCTCGGCTGACTTGCGCTACTGCGCCGATCGAAACCCGGGCGAGTCGAGTGCGGTGGCATGCTCGTCGAGGAAAAGCTGGAAGCGATCGATCATTCCGGCCGCTACCATCGCCGTGAAGTCATGGCCGGCGCCCGCCACCAGCTCCAGCCTGCAGCGCGGGGTCAGGTCCCGACGTCGCGCTTCGCGCGCAAGTCGATCGACCCAGCTGCGCGCCCGATCGACGCGCGTCAGGCCCTGGTCACGGTCGATCCAGGCGTCGCAGCGCAACGCAGGGTCCCGCTCGACATCGCGTTCGCCGACGGCGACCAGCATCGGCAGGCGCAGCAGTGCCGCCGGATCCAGGGTCGAGCCGGTATCGGCGCCCAGGCCACAGCCACGCGGGAACGGCAGCTCCGCATCCGGCATCGTGTACCAGCCGGCCGCGGCGATCAGCAGCAGGGCGACGCGGCGCGGATGCGCCATCGCATAGCGGTGCGCGAACTGCG
>JBIITU010000357.1:0-3777 GCA_044340335.1 Steroidobacteraceae bacterium | reverse complement strand
CGGCGGGTAGATCACGCTGACGAGCAGCCACTGATCCGGGAACCTGTGAATCGTCCCCATCAGAAACATGAGATCGGTCTTGGGAAGCGTCTGTTCGAACTTCTGACGGAACCGAGGTTCCCAGTCTGTACTGTGCCGGTCGTGCAGATTCCAGAATAGTGCGCCAGCTTCCCAGTCGACGATCTTGAGTCGATGCATCGCTGCGGTCGGATCGGATTTTGGGCGGCAGAGGTAGTGGAAGTCGTATGGGATCTTCCGCAGCGTACGTAGCGACTGGTTATCCGACTCGGCGAACAGATCACCCTGCGCCTGCTTGAGTTTGGCGAGCTCATCCTCCGACCAGTCGGTCCTTCGTGCGGGCTTGATATCGAGGGATTCGATCTGCTGGCCGGATAGCAGGCCGAGCGTGGCGCCACTTTGTACACGCGCACTATCCAAGGCTTCGAAGGACGAGAACGTCGGTATCTTCCCGAGCCAGTGCCGTCGCTCCGCCCAGTCATTGCGCGTTGGGATAGGTTCGCCAATGCAGGTCAATGTGTCTGCGCGGATCCGAAAGCTCTCGGGGCGGCGATCGTCCGTGGCTTTGGCGATCTCCGCTTCGATCCACTGCCATTTCTTGAAGCGGGCTTCCTCCTGCAGCAGACGGAACGGAACCGGATACAGGCGAACAAGTCGCCCGTCCTCGCGCATCGCCGCGACGCACGAGGTCTCGACGTACCCGCTGCTCGGTGACGGATAGGTCTTGCAGAGCACAAGAAGTCGGGCTTTCTCGAAATGGAGCGCCATAGTGTTCGATCGATGGAAACACTGGACGCGCGCTTGGGCAACGCGCATTTCTTGGAATTGCCGAGCGGCCCGGGGGATTACGGCGCCCGGTAGACGTATGATCGTCCGGGACGCCGATTCGATTCCCCAATCTGGTGGCTGCGTCAAAGGCAACGGCCGGTTGATCTTGGCCCCAGTCGCGCACGCCGAGTCGCTGTGCCGGATGGGCGTGGATCCGGCGGTGCTGATCAGCGTCGGCGCGTTTTCGGAAGGGCAGCGCCGGTATCTGGAGTATCACCGCGAGAACGTGTTGCGGTTCGCGGTGGTGAGGCGGTAATCGGGGCCAAAACTGGGGAATTCCCAGAGATTCATTGGTAGGCCTCCGGGCTCTCAAGTGCTTGAATCCGTTGGGTTCCTGCTCGACTTCAAGAACTGTAACGGCGTTCGTTGCCACCCTATACCATATAAGGTATCGTGCCCAGCCTTGTCATCCACCGTGACGCAGCAGATGACCTTCAGAGCATCCGGGCTCGTGGAGAGCACGCCGAACACGGCGTCATCCTGGCGTTCCTGCATCGATGACCACACGCACCCACGAATCCAACGCCTCATTGCCGTCTACGACAGCCTCGACCTTTATTGAGGATGTTGGTCACACGCTGGCCGCAGTGCCCGAGACGCGGGGCACGCCCGTGGTGGTGCTCGCACCGGTGACCGTCGAAGCGCCGCTGCCGGCAGGCTTCAACGACATCGACACACTCATCGAAGAGGCCGAAGCAGACCCGGTCACCCGGGCCGCCATTGCCGATGGCCGCAAGGCCATCGCCGAGAACTACTACGGTGCTGGGCCGCGCTCGCTCCCCTACTTCAGGCTGCAGAAAGGTTGGTCGCAGAAAGAGTTGGCGATGCGTGTGGGCACAAGCCAGTCCTACATCGCGCGCGTGGAAGCCGGGAGCATCGACCCACAGGTCAGCACGCTTCGTCGACTCGCGGAGGCGCTCGACGTGCAGCCGGGAATGCTACTGGACGCTGTCATCAACGGAGCGAAGCTGCCGTGATCTCCGAGCCGTCCCTGCGCGTACTGTTCTGCGACGACGTTCGCCAGGAAGTGGGCAACAAGCTCTCCTACCTAGGCGTGTATGGCGGCAATCTTGTCGTGCCTGCGTTCCCAACGAACCTGGTCAAACTGTGCTGCGTCTTTTCGCTGCACTTGCCTTCGAAGGCTGCGCCCAAGAGCGTGACGTTCAAATTGCTGCGGGACGAGGACGTCATATTCAAAGCGGACATGCCCCCGGAGTACATCAAGTCGCTCGAGGCCCTTGCCGTCAGCGGCAGCGACACACAAGCTCTGGCGACCGGGACGGTCGCGCAGTTCGTCAGCTTCCCGATCACACATGCCTGCGCACTGAAGGCGTGTGCAATCGTCGACGGAAAGGAAATTCGGGGCGGGGGAATCGACCTGCAGGCGGCGGACGCGAAGCAGTAGATCTTAGGGCGTGGCAGTCGAGCCGCCGCAGCGTCTTTAAGGTCGCAAATTGCGACCTTAAAGACGGGCCGTTGAAAACGCCGGCTGTATCCGCCGTGGGCAGCGGTGAAGCGGGGAAAATCTGGGGAATTCCCACAGATCCGGCGGTAGGACTGCGGCCATTCAGGTGCTTGAATGGTCCCCTCATCCAGGCGCAACCGTCCGCGCAGTAAATGCAGTCGCTATGCGCGGCAGCACGGATATACTTAAGGTCAACGTATATCCAGAAGGTGCGTGCGATGCAAATTTCCAAGTGGGGCAATAGCTTGGCCGTCCGTCTCCCTGCTGCTGTCGTCGAGGCGCTCGGACTCAAGGAGGGCGACAGTATCGAAATTCACGCGGTGGGCGAGCGTACGTTCGAGGTCAACAAAGCGCCGACGCCGCGAGAGCTCCTCGCCCGGCTGCGCAAGTTCCGCGGGCGCCTTCCCAAGGACTTCAAATTCGATCGACTGGAGGCCAATGCGCGACGTTGACGCATTCTTCGATACGAGTGTCCTGCTGTATCTGCTTTCTTCGGACGAGCGCAAGGCCGATCGCGCCGCGGAGTTGCTCGAGCGAACGGGTGTCATCAGCGTCCAGGTTCTGAACGAGTTTACGGCGGTGGCTGCAGGCAAGCTCAAGCTGCCGGCCGCCGACATCCGGGAGATCCTCTCGACGGTCCGCGAGATCTGCCGAACCGAGCCACTTACCGTCGAAGACCATGATCGTGCGGTCATCATCTCGGAACGATTCGGGTTCTCATTCTTCGACTCTGTCATTGTCGCGACCGCGCTACGAGCTGATTGCAACACGCTCTATACCGAGGACTTGCAGCACCGTCAGACCATCGATCGGCGGCTGACGATCATCAATCCGTTCAGGGGTCTCTGACACGCCGGCCCGCCAGCAGGGATGCTATGCGACAGGGTCTCAGTCAATAGTCGCTTAATTAAGATCGCGTTTGGTGGCCTTGAAACGACGTGGCTTAATGTCCGAGGGCCGACAACCGGGTGAATGGACATGACGCAGCACCTGACCACCAAGCAGGATCTCGAGCACACGTCCCGACTGATGGAGCAAAGCCTTGATCAACTGGATCGGCGCTGCCGTGCCCTCGAACAGCGCGTCGACTCCAATGCCTCCGCCATTCGTGATGTCGAGAGCGAGCTCCGGAGAAGGCCGTGGGAATTCAACTCGAACCTTGAGCTTTTCGTGCTCATCGCGCTGGGCAGTTTCTGGCTCATGCTGATCGCGCTGATTCTCAAGGACAAGGGCTGACGCGCTTGCAAGGCGTGTCGCATAGCACCGCGCCTCGCGTTTCTGCGCAAACGTCGCGCATACGCATGGCGACAACGTGCGTGTGCACGACTAGCCTGTCCCCATGAACACATCGCTTGCCCTATACGAAGCGCTGCTCCAGGCTAATGTCCCGGCGCCGGCAGCGCGCCGCGCGGCAGAGGCCCTGGAGGCAGACATGACGCAGCACTTGGCCACCAAGCAGGATCTCG
>JBIITU010000356.1:0-3783 GCA_044340335.1 Steroidobacteraceae bacterium | reverse complement strand
CTTCCGGGGCGAGCCGATCCGCGTGACGGTGTCCTGTGGTGTCACCGAGTTGCGCGCCGGGGACGAGGCCGGCGAGGTGTTCGACCGGGCCGACAAGGCGCTTTACAGCGCCAAGGACGGCGGCCGCAACGCCTGCGTCGCGGCGTAAGCGGACGCGCGCCCGAGGGCGCGTTTGCGTGCTAGTCGCGCTCCGGTCCGAGCGCCTCGGAAAGATCGCGCGGCAGATGGCCGGCGCGCTCCTGCTTGACCTGGATGTAGCGCGCGTTGTGCCGGTTGACGCGCCCGTGCAGCGGCTCCTGCGCGACGACGTCGATGCCGGCGGCGCGCAGCGCCTTGACCTTCCACGGATTGCTGGTCAGCAAACGGATGCGCGGCACGCCGATCGCGCGCAGCATCTGCGCCGCCATGTCGAAGCTGCGCTCGTCGGCCTCGAAGCCGAGGTGGTTGTTCGCATCGAGCGTATCGAGGCCGGCATCCTGCAGGCGATAGGCGCGCAGCTTGCTCGCGAGACCGATGCCGCGCCCCTCCTGCGACAGATAAAGCAGCACGCCGCCGCCCTCGCCCGACAGCTGCTGCACCGCGCGCCGCAACTGATCGCCGCAGTCGCAGCGCAGGCTGCCGAGCAGATCGCCGGTCAGGCATGAGGAATGCATCCGCACGCGCACGGGCGCGGCTGGATCGGGTCGCCCGAGAATCACCGCCAGATGCTCGGTGCCATTGCGCGCATCGCGGAACACGACCAGTTCGCTGTCTTCGTTGTCCTCGAGCGGCACGCGCGCGTCGCTGACCCGCTCGAGGTCGGCGTCGAGCGGTTGCTCGAAGCGCGCGATGTCCTCGGCGTCGACGCGCAGGACCGATTCGATGCCGGCAGCCAGCGCGGACGCGCCGCCGGCAGCCAGCTCGATCGGCACGGCCACCACTGCGGGCAGCAGGCCAGCATGCTTGGCGAGCGCCGCCGCTGCGTGGGCCGCCGCAGCCGCCGGGCCACGCGCCAGCGCGGCCGCGCGCGCCGACAGCACCGGCGTGATCGCACCGGCCGTAAGGCTCATGACGAATCCTGCGTCGCAGTCCTGCGGCAGCGTCAGGCAGGTTGCCGGCGCGCCGCTGTCGACGCCCAGCGCGACGGCGCGATCGCGCGCGATGACCAACGCAGCCGGCGCGCGCGCGCGCAGCGCGGCAAGCACGGTCTGGCGCGTCGTTTCGGCAGCGGCCACCAGCACGGCGGCGGACTCCGGCGCGGCGGTCACGCAGACGACGCGGCCGCGCCGCAGTTCGCCGACGGCACGGTCGACCGCGAGGATGGCGGCATCGCCGTTCAGGCGATCAGGGGAGGTGGACAGGGTCACGGTGGGCAGGGGTGGTTCCAGGGCCGCATAGGATAGCCCCTTCCGCCCCTACCAGCCGATGCCGTAGTCCTCACCATGGTGACTGGAGCCGCCCCAGAGGCTGCCCTGCTCTGCGTCGACCAGGATGGCGTTGATCGGGCCCGAGGTGCGGTCCTGGAACTCCAGCCGGTAGCCGCGCGCCGCGAGCTCGCTGCGGATCCACGGCGGCGTGGCCGACTGCAACAGCATCCGGCCCGGTTCGCGACGGTGATCGCCGAACGAATCGTGCATCTGGAAGCTGTTCATGTTGGGCGCCTCGGCCGCCTGCTGCGGCGTCATGCCGAACTCGACCACGTTCAGGAAGAACTGCAGCAGGTTCTGGTCCTGCGCATCGCCGCCCTGCACCGCGAACGCGAGCCAGGGCTTGCCGTCCTTCAGCGCGAGGCTGGGCGTCAGCGTCGCGCGTGGCCGCTTGCCGGGCTCGAGCACGTTGTAGGGATTCTGCTGCGGATCCAGCACGAACGATTGCATACGCTGCGACAGGCCGAAGCCGGTGCGCCCGGCGATCACGGCCGGCAGCCAGCCGCCGCTCGGCGTCATCGACACCAGCCAGCCCTCGCGGTCGGCGGCCACGACCGTCGTGGTGCCCCGGTAGAAGCTGGGCCGGCGCTGCTCCGCACTGACCTCGCCCGCGGCGGCGGGCAGCCGCTGCGCCGTGCGCGGATCGAAGCGCCCGCCCTTGCCAGACGGTTGCGCCGCGTCGCGCTGCCGCTGCTCGAGCAGCGCCGCAAACGGATTGACTTCGCCCTGGAACGGATACGGATCACCAGGCCCGATGCCCGGATCGTTGCGCTGGGCGGCCAGCTGCGCGGCGCGCGCCCGGGCGTAGTCCTTCGACAGCAGGCCGCGGATCGGCTCCGCGGGCGGGAAGGCCGGATCGCCGTAGTAGAAGTCGCGGTCTGCATACGCAAGGTTCATCGCCTGATACAGCGTGTGCAGGTAGCGCGCCGAGTTGTAGCCCATCGATTTCAGATCGGCCTGTTCGAGCAGGTTCAGCGTCTGCAGCAGCACCGGGCCCTGCACCCAGGTGTCGAGCTTGTGCACTTCGATGCCGCGATACGTCGTGCTGCGCGACGCCTCGATCTTGACGCGCCAGTTGGCAAGATCTTCCTTCGTGATCAGCCCGCCCTGCGCCTGCACCGCCGCCGCGAACTCGGCACCGAGCGGGCCGCGATAGAACAGCTCGTAGGCAGCCATGACTGCAGCCTGGCGCGACTTGCCGCGCGCCAGCGCGGCGCGCTCGGCCGCGACCAGGCGGCGCAGCGTCGCGGCCAGCTCCGGCTGGCGGAAGATCTCGCCGGCGCGCGGTGCCTCGCGCGCCTGCCCCAGGTGCGGCAGCAGCACGCGCGCCGAATCAGGCCACTGCTTGAGCAGATCCTTCTCACGCTCGATCAGGTTCGCGGTCTGCGCCTCGATCGGATAGCCATCCGCGAGGGTGATCGCAGGCGCCAGCACCTCGGCCAGCGACAGCCGGCCGTACTCGGCCAGCATCACGAGCAGGCCGCCGGGCGTGCCCGGCGTCACGGCCGCGAGCGGCCCGAACTCGGGCGGCTGCGTCATGCCGCGCGACTTGTAGAACTCGACCGTCGCGCCGCTGGGCGCGACACCCAGCGCGTTGATCGCGATCACGCGCTTCTCGCGCGGATGCCAGATCAGCGCCTGTGTCTCGCCACCCCAGGACAATACATCCCACATCGTCGCCGTGGCGGCGAGCATCGCGCAGGCGGCGTCGACCGCGTTGCCACCGCGCTCGAACATCCGCGCACCGGCCGTGGCCGCGAGCGGCTTGCCGGTGATCGCGAGCCAGTGCTGCGCATGCAGCGGCGGCTTCTGCGTCGGCGCGCCCTGCGCGTGGCCGGTGGTTGCGGCCGCCAGCAGGGCCAGCGCGCCGACGGCGAGGCAGGCCAGCGGCGAGCGTGGCGGTGCGCGGTGCGTCATGCGTGTATCTCCCGGAACGTGAGGTTGATGCGCGGCCCGACCGCGCGCGCAGTCTTCGCGAGACTGTGCAGCCAATGATGCTGCAACGGCCCGGCCATCACGAGCAGGCTGCCGTCAGTGAGCTCCAGCGCGCGCGTCTCGCCGCTGGCCCGGTGCTTGAGGCGGAAGCGACGCGTCGCCCCCAGCGATACCGACGCGATGACCGGGTCACGGCCGAGTTCGGGCTCATCGTCGGCATGCCAACCCATGCCGTCGCGGCCATCGCGATACAGGTTGGCGAGCACGCTGTTGTAGCCGTGACCGCTGAGCGCTTCGACCCGGGCGCGGATTTCCAGCAGCGCGTCAGTCCACGCGGCCGGTTCATGCAGCACACCGGAGTAGCGATAACGCGCGGCGGGGTCGCCATGCCAGGCGACCAGCCGCGGCACCGGGTGCTCGCGGCCGAAGAGCGTCAGCCGCT
>JBIITU010000355.1:0-3794 GCA_044340335.1 Steroidobacteraceae bacterium | reverse complement strand
CGCGTCGCCACGTCGAGCTGGGCATCGAACGTGGTGCTCGACATCTGCGCGAGCCGCGGCGCCGCCTCGCCACTCTCGGCCAGTGCCGTGAAGAACGCGATGTTCAGCGCATGCGACAGGCCGAGCACGTAGGCGATCAGCCGGTCGTGCTCGTCGAGGCTCATGACGACCTGCTCGACCATCGTCGGCGCGAACAGCTCGCGCGCGAGCGCCAGCGGTTCCGGCATGCCGAGGTCGATGAAGATCACGTGCCGGCCCGACAGCAGTTCGGTATCCGGCCCGAACATCGGATGCACCGACGTGACGCGGCAGCCATGCGACTTGAGCGTCATCAGGCCGCTGCGCAGCGGTGATTTCAGCGAGCCGACGTCGAAGATGACACCCGGCGGACGCCGCATCGCCAGTTCGCGCAGCACGCGATCGGTCGCGCCCAGCGGCGTCGCGAGCACGATGAAATCGTGGTTGAGGTCCGCCGTGGCGAGGTCGCCGACATCGCTGGCACCGGGCGGCACGCCCGACGGATCGCTGACCTGCACCTCGAACCCCTGCGAGACGAGGAACTCGACGAACCAGCGCCCCATCTTGCCGGCGCCGCCGATCACGAGCGCGCGGCGGCCACTGCCGGCGCCGTGCGCGACGACGCTGGCCTGCTCCTGCGTGGTCAGGGAAGTGCGGATCAGCATCCGCATCAGGGCTTCGGCCACCTGCGGCGACACGCCGGCGCGGCTCGCGGTCTCGCGGGCGCTGACGATCACTTCGCGCTCGCGCTGGTAGTCGCGCGTGGCCTTGCCGGTGGCGCGCTTGACGCGTGCGATCTCGCGGCTTTTTTCCTGCCGTTCGGCGATCAGTTCGATCAGCTGGGCATCGATTTCATCGAGCCGCTGCCGCAATTCCTTGAGGTCTGCCATAGGCGCGTCACCCTAGCGAGCCGTGGCGGGGGGCGCAAGCGGGCGCTAGGATCCGCGTATGAACCTGCCCAGACAACTGTTGCCAGACCCGCTGCCGTCCGAACCGCTCGAACTCGCCGCCGAGTGGCTGGCGCTCGCGACCCAGCGCCGCGACCAGCCGAACCCCAACGCGATGACGCTTGCGACCGTCGATTCCGACGGCCAGCCGTCGGCGCGCATCGTGCTGTGCAAGGACATCCGCCCGGTACCGGGAGTGCTGTCCTTCCACACGAACTACGATTCGCGCAAAGGCAACGAGCTGGCGCGCCAGCCGCGTGCCGCAGTCGTGTTCCACTGGGATCACCAACACCGCCAGGTGCGGATCGAGGGCCGGGTCGTGCAGGCACCCGCCAGCGACAGCGATGCGTATTTCGCGACGCGCCCCTGGCAACGCCGCATCGGGGCCTGGGCGAGCGCACAGAGTCGGCCGGTCGCGAGCCGTGCCGAGCTCGAGGCGGCCCTCCGCAACGTGGCCGCGCGCTTCGGCGCACCGGTGCCCGGCCCAGAAGACGACCCGGAACAGGACCGCATCGCCGCGTCGCTGCAGATTCCGCGGCCGCCGAACTGGGGCGGCTACCAGCTGTGGGCGTCGGCCGTCGAATTGTGGGTCGAAGGGGAATCGCGCATCCACGACCGCGTGCGCTGGACCCGCACGCTGGGCGCGGGCGACCCGTTCACGCCCGGCCCATGGAGTGCGCAGCGGCTGCAGCCGTGACGACCGCTGCCACTGCGCTGCTCGCGACCCGCAGCCTGGCGCTGCAGGTTGGCGACCGCGCCTTGATCCGCGCACTCGATCTGGAGATCCATCCCGGCATGTTCGTCGCGGTGCTGGGACGCAACGGCAGCGGCAAGACGCTGCTGCTGCAGACGCTGGCCGGCGTGCGCGCCGATGCGACCGCCGCCGTGAGCCTTGCCGGCGAGTCGCTCGCATCGCTGCCGCGCCGCGACGTCGCGCGGCGCCTCGCGCTGCTGCCACAGGACAGCGAGCCAGGCCAGAACACGCGGGTCCGCGACAGTGTCGCGCTCGGACGCTACGCCTACCTGCCGCTGTGGGGCGCGCCGCAGGCCGCTGACAACCACGCCGTCGATGCCGCATTGGCAACGGCGGAGCTCACGGCGCTGGCGGACCGCGATACGGCCACGCTGTCGGGCGGCGAGCTGCGCCGCACGGCCATCGCGGTCGTGCTCGCGCAACAGGCGCCATTGATGCTGCTCGATGAGCCGACCAACCACCTCGACCCGCACCATGCGCTGCAGTTGCTGGCCGCGTTTCGCGCACGGGTCGACGCCGGCAGCGCCGTCATCGCGACGCTGCACGAGCCGAATCTCGCGGCGCGCTTCGCGACGCATGTGCTGCTGCTGCATGGTGACGGCCGCGCTGTCTTCGGCAACCGTGAGCAGATGCTGCACGCGGCAGCGCTGACCGAACTGTATGCAACGCCGATGCGCGAGCTGCCGGATGGCGAGCGGCGCGTGTTCGTGCCGGCCTGATCAGGCGCCGAAGGCGATCGCCGCGCGCACGGTGTCGTGCAGCGGGCCGTTGCTCGCGAGCACCGTGGTGGTGGCAAGCCCCACCGGGCCGCCGGTCAGGTCCGTGAACCGCCCGCCCGCCTCCTCGACGATCACCACCAGCGCGGCGATGTCGAGGATGTTGACGTCGGATTCGATGACGACATCGAGCGCGCCGCGCGCGAGCAGATGATAGTGGACGAAGTCGCCGTAGCCGCGGATGCGGCTGACGCGCGGAATCAGCGCGCCGAGATTCGCCCACTGCGCCGAGCGCGCCAGCGTCTTGAGATTCCCGGTCGAGACGATCGCATCCTCGAGTGCCGCCACGCGCGTGGTCGCGATGCGCTTGCCATCGAGCCAGGCACCGCTGCCGCGTTCGGCCCAGGCGAGTTCGCCGTAGGCGGGCGCGCTCGAGACGCCCAGCACCAGTTCGCCACCGCGCCACAGCGCGATCTGCGTCGAGAAGAACGGGCAATCACGGATGAAGGACTTGGTGCCGTCGATCGGATCGACCAGCCAGACGGACTCGGCGTCCGCGTTCTGCTGCCCGGTCTCCTCGCCGTAGAAGCCGTATCCAGGGAAGCGGCTCGACAGGACTTCGCGAATCGCCTGTTCGGCGCGCACGTCCGCTTCGGTGACGGGGGAACGATCGGCCTTGATCTCGACGGCGAGATTGCGCTGGTACAGCGAGCGGATGACCGTGGCGGCGGCGGCGGCGGCATCGAGCGCGGCCTGCAGTTCTGGGCTGGGCATGGCCGGGGAGCCTGCAATCGCGCCCGCTCCGTGTCAATCGCGGGTCGCGCTGGTACAGTGCGCGCCCATGGGCAACCGACTCAGCAAGATCTACACACGCACCGGCGATGACGGCACCACGGGACTCGGCGACGGCAGCCGCGTCGCCAAGGACGACGCGCGGGTCGAGGCGTACGGCACCGTCGACGAGGCCAACAGCGCCATCGGCGTGGTGCTCGCGGTGCCGGGCGTGCCGCAGCAGGTGCGCGACTGCCTGACCGAAGTGCAGCACGACCTGTTCGATCTCGGCGGCGAGCTGTGCATTCCCGGCATGCGGATGGTCACGGCGGCGCGGATCGACGCGCTCGAAGCCGCGCTCGACCAGTTCAACGAGGCGCTGCCGCCGCTGAAGGATTTCATCCTGCCGGGCGGCGGTCCCGCAGCTGCGGCCTGCCACGTCGCCCGCACCGTCGCGCGGCGCGCCGAGCGGCGCGTCTGGTCGCTCGCGGCCGTGGCCGAGGTGGCGCCGGAAGCGCCGCGCTACCTGAACCGGCTGTCGGATCTGCTGTTCGTCATCGCGCGCGTGCTGGCGCGGCACGAGAACGG
>JBIITU010000049.1:0-13422 GCA_044340335.1 Steroidobacteraceae bacterium | reverse complement strand
CGCGACTTCCGGGAGCGGAACGCCGTGTCGGTCATCGTCGAGCCTGATGCCGCCGGTCGTGCTGCCGTGCGTCGGCTCGCGCCCTGAAGCCAGATTCGCGCTCAATGTCAGCAACCGTCGACTGTGATGTCGCCATCGTGGGTGGCGGGCCTGCCGGGCTGATGGCGGCTGAAGTGCTTGCGCAGCATGGGCGGCGCGTCGACCTGTACGAGGCGATGCCATCCGTCGGGCGCAAGTTCCTGCTGGCCGGCAAGGGCGGCCTTAACCTCACACACAGCGAAGCGTTCGAGCCCATGGTGGCGCGATACGGCGCGGCGTCGGAAGGTCTGCGGCCCATGTTGCAGCGTTTCGGCGCGACCGAACTGCGCAACTGGGCGCAGGGCCTCGGCATCGAGACGTTCGTCGGAAGTTCAGGCCGGGTGTTTCCGCGCGAGATGAAAGCGGCGCCGCTGTTGCGGCGCTGGCTGCAGCGGCTGCGCGCGATGGGCGTGAGCTTTCACGTCCGGCATCGATTCGCAGGCTTCGCAGATGCAGACGGCGCACCGCGGCGTCCGCCGACTCTGAAGTTCACGACGCTCGAAGGTGACCTCGCCGTCAGCGCCAACGTCGTACTGCTGGCGCTCGGAGGCGCCAGCTGGCCGAAACTCGGCTCCGATGGAGCCTGGGTGGCATGGCTGCAGCAGGCGGGCGTTGGTATCGCGCCGCTCCAGCCGGCGAACTGCGGATTCGATGCTGCTGGCGGTTGGACGGAACACCTGCGCACGCGTTTCGCTGGCACACCGCTGAAGGGCGTGCGCCTGCACTGGGTACAGCCCGACGGCGCACCCGCCTCGCAGATCGGCGAGTTCGTGCTTACCGAGTCCGGCGTCGAGGGCAGCCTGATCTACGCAGCGTCGGCCGGCATTCGTGAAGCGATTTCGCGGCAAAGTCCGGCGACGGTGACACTGGATCTGATGCCGCAGCGGAATCTCGAATCGATCGAACGCGCGCTTGCCACGCCGCGTGGTTCGCGCTCGCTGTCCACGCATCTGAAGGCGCGGCTGGGCCTTGACGGCGTGCGCACGGCAGTGATGCATGAACTGCTGCCGCGCGAAGCGATCGCGGACACGCGGCAACTCGCCGCGGCGCTGAAAGCGCTGCCGTTGCGCCTGCAGTCCGCGCGCCCGATCGCCGAAGCGATCAGCACTGCGGGCGGTGTGCGATTCTCGGCGCTGGACGAAGGCTTGATGCTTCGAGACTTGCCCGGCGTGTTCTGTGCGGGCGAGATGCTCGACTGGGAAACGCCGACTGGTGGCTATCTGCTCACGGCGTGCTTCGCCACGGGGGTCGAGGCTGCGAAAGCCGCGCTCAGGTTCGATTCCAGCGGCGCCAGCGCAGCCATGCCAGATCGAAGTTGACGGCGCGGTTGCGGGTCTCCGCTCGACCGTCTAACGTCTGGACCCAGTTTCCCCTGATGCAAGGCCGTCCCTGATGCTTTACACGCATGTTGCCATCGCTTCCGTCGCCCATGTCGATGCGCCGATCCGCCTGTCTTCCGATGAAATCATGCTGCGCCTGGCGCCGACCCTGGAGCGTCTGGGCATCCGCGACAATCTGTTTGAAGACGTGGCCGGAATCGCGGCACGACGGATCTGGGACGGCTCCACGCAGCCCTCGGATGCCGCGACCTGGGCCGCACAGAAGGCGCTGGCAGCGTCGGGCGTGCCAGCCGAAAAGATCGGCATCCTGGTCAATACGTCGGTCTGCCGCGACTTCCTCGAGCCGAGCACCGCGTCGATCGTGCATGGCAACCTGAGTCTGGCCGACACCTGCCAGAACTTCGACGTCGGCAACGCATGCCTGGGTTTCCTCAATGGTATGGACATCGCTGCGCGCATGATCGAACGCGGCGACATCGAATACGCCCTGATCGTCAACGGCGAGGTGTCGAACCAGATTGCCGAGCGCACCATCGAGCGCCTGCTGTCGCCCGAGACGACGCTGGAAAACTTCCGCGGCGAGTTCGCCTCGCTGACGTTGGGTTCGGGCGCGGCGGCGATGGTCATGGGACGCAGCGAGCTGCTGCCCGAGGGGCATCGCTTCGTGGGCAGCGTGACCCGCGCGGCGACCAGCTTCTCGCACCTGTGCCGCGGCAACATGGACCGCATGGTGACCGACACCCGGACGCTGCTGGTCGAGGGCCTGAAACTGGCCGGCAAGACCTTTCAGGCGGCGCGGGCGGGCATGGGCTGGGTCGTCGGTGAGTTCGACGAGTTCGTCATCCATCAGGTCAGCAAGGTGCACACGGCGGCCCTGGTCGAGTTGCTGGGCATCGACCCGAAGAAAGTGCTGACGATCTATGAAGAGTTCGGCAACGTCGGCCCGGCCTCCGTGCCGATCGCGCTGTCGAAGCTGCAGGACACCGGCCGGTTGGCGACGGGCAAGCGCATCGCGCTGCTCGGAATCGGCTCTGGCCTGAACTGTTCGATGGCCGAAGTGCACTGGTAGTTCGTGATCGCGGGCCGGATACCCGCTGCCGTCATGAACCACTACCTCGGATATCCGTTCGCCCCGCGGCGCTTTACCCGCGCCGACGGCCTGTCGATGAACTATCTCGACGAGGGCGTGCGCGACGGCGAGCCGGTGCTGATGCTGCACGGCAATCCCAGCTGGAGCTGGTACTGGCGCGATCTGGTCGCCGGTCTTTCTGATCGCATGCGCTGCATCGCGCCGGACTGGATCGGCATGGGCTGGTCCGATAAACCCGGCGACGACCGCTATCGCTACACGCTGGCTTCGCGCATCGATGATTTGGAGCAGTTCTATCAGCACCTCGTCGACGAGCGCGGCTTGCCCGCCACGGGCCTGACGCTCGCAGTGCACGACTGGGGCGGCATGATAGGGCTCGCGTGGGCGGTGCGGCATCCCGAGCGCATCGCGCGCCTGATCATCACCAACACCGCAGGCTTCGCGAATCCCAAAGGGCAGCGCCTGCCGTGGGCGCTCAAGCTCGGGCGCGACAGCGCACTCGGCACGCTGCTGATCCGCGGCTTCAATGCCTTCGCTGCCGGCGCGACGCGGCTGGCCACGGTCCGGCCGTTATCCCCCGAGGTCCGCCGCGCGTATACAGCGCCGTACGACAGCTGGGCGAATCGCATCGCAACGCTGCGCTTCGTGCAGGACATTCCGCTCGGAGCCGGCGATCCGGCGTGGTCGATCGTCGAGGACACCGGCAAGCAGCTGCACCTGCTCGAGGGCAAGCCGCTGCTGCTGGCCTGGGGCCTGCGGGATTTCGTCTTCGACCGCGCGTTCTACGACGAATTCGTGCGCCGGTTTCCGCGCGCCGCCGCGCACGCCTTCGACGATGTCGGCCACTATGTCCTCGAGGACGCGCACGAACGCATCGTGCCGCTGGTGCGGGAGTTCATCACCCGCCATCCGCTGTAGCGACGGCGCATGGCCGCGAGCCCCAACATCGCCGATGCGCTGCGCGCATGCGCACGCGACGCGCCGGACCGCATCGCGATGCGCATTCCCGCCGGTCGCGCTGCCGATGGGGCAAGCGTGTGGCGCACGCTCAGCTATGCACAGCTGGATCGTGCCAGTGACGACATCGCCGCCGGCCTCATCGAGATCGGCATCGGCGCGGGCGTGCGCACGGTGCTGATGGTGCGTCCCGGCGAGGCGTTGTTCGAGCTGATGTTCGGCCTGTTCAAGGCGGGCGCGGTGCCCGTGCTGGTCGATCCCGGCATCGATCGCGCCGCGCTCAAGGAATGCCTGCGCGAGGCGCAACCGCAGGCGTTCATCGGCATTCCGCTGGCGCAGGCGGCGAGCCTGCTGTTGGGCTGGGGCAAGCACAGCATCCGCACCCGGGTGACCGTTGGCCGTCGCTGGGGCTGGGCCGGATGCACGCTGGACGAGGTCCGCGCGCGCGGCGTACAGGCAGCGCCGCCGCCGCCGGTCAACGACCCGGACGCGCTGGCCGCGATCCTCTTCACGTCTGGCTCGACCGGCATCCCGAAGGGCGTCGAATACACCCATGCCAACTTCATCGCGCAGGTCGAGATGCTCCGCGCGGCATTCGGCATTCGCCCCGGCGAGATTGACCTGCCGACCTTTCCGCCGTTCGCGCTGTTCGATCCGGGCCTCGGCATGACCAGCGTGATCCCGGACATGGACCCGACGCGACCGGCCAGCGCCGATCCGCGCCAGCTGATCGACACCATCGAGCAGTATCGGTGCACGACGCTGTTCGGGTCGCCGGCGCTGCTCGAGAACCTCGCTCGCCACGCCGACGCCAGCGGCGTGCGTCTCGATAGCCTGCGGCGCGTGCTGTCGGCGGGCGCGCCGGTGCGGCCGCAGGTCGTCGAGCAGGCCTATCGCATGCTGCCGGCGGACGCCGAGATCTGGACGCCGTACGGCGCCACCGAATGCCTGCCTGTGGCCGCGATCGAAGGCCGCGAGATCCTGACGCTGCGCGATCGCACCGACGCCGGCGGCGGCATTTGCGTCGGTCGGCCGCTGGCGCGCAACACCGTGCGCGTGATCCGCATCGACGATGCGCAGATCGCCGAGTGGTCGGACGATCTGTTGGTGGCTCCCGGCAGCATCGGCGAGATCACCGTTGCCGGCCCGACCGTGACGCGCTGCTACTTTGGTCGCGAGTCGGCCACGCGGCTGGCCAAGATCCGCGACGCGGATCGCGTCGTGCACCGGATGGGCGATGTCGGCTACTTCGATGACGAGGGTCGACTGTGGTACTGCGGGCGCAAGAGTCATCGCGTGACGGCAGGCAGGGTCACCCTGTTCACCGAGACGGTCGAGGGCGTGTTCAATGCGCACCCTGACGTGCGTCGCAGTGCGCTGGTCGGCGTCGGGCCCGTCACGGATCGCATGCCGGTGGTCTGCATCGAGCTGCGCGATCGCAGCCGCCGCGCCGAATGGCCGCGCCTCGAGTCGCAGTTGCGCGCGCTGGCCGGGCAGCACGCGACCAGTCGCGGCATCGGCGCATTCATCCTGCACGACGGCTTCCCGGTCGACATACGCCACAACGCCAAGATCGATCGCGAGCAGCTGGCCATCTGGGCTGCGCGACGCGTCCGCTACAGTCCGTTCGATCCATCGCCTGCAACAGGACTGCACGCATGAAAGTGCTGGTCACCGGCGGTGGCGGCTTTCTCGGTAGCACGATCTGCCGGCTGCTGCGCGCCCGCGGCGACGAGGTGCTCAGCGTCGCGCGCCGGCGGCATGCCGCGCTGGATGCGCTCGGCGTGCAGCAGCAGCAGATCGACATCAGCGCGCTCGAGCCGCTGCTGCAGGCCTCGCGCGGCGTCGATGCGGTGATCCATGTCGCTGCCAAGGCCGGCGCGTGGGGGTCCTGGCGGGACTACCACGCGACGAATGTCGTCGGCACCGAGCAGGTGATCGCCGCCTGCCGCCTGAACGGCATTGCGAGGCTGGTATACACCTCGACGCCGAGTGTCGTGCACGCCGGTGGCGATCTCGAAGGCGTCGACGAATCGATGCCGTACGCGACGCACTTCCGCGCGCACTATCCGCACACCAAGGCGATTGCCGAACGTCAGGTGCTGGGGGCCAACGACACGCGGTTGTCGACCGTCGCTCTGCGGCCGCACCTGATCTGGGGCCCGGGGGACACCCAGCTGCTGCCGCGCATCGTCGCGCGCGCCCGTGCCGGCCGCCTGCGCTTCGTTGGCCGGGAGCGCAAGCGCATCGACGTGGTGTATGTCGACAATGCGGCGCAGGCACACCTGGACGCACTCGACCGCCTCGCGCCCGGGGCGGCCTGCGCCGGCAAGGCTTACTTCGTCAGCCAGGGCGAGCCGATCCATCTCGACGACATGATCAACGGCATGCTGCGCGCCTGCGACCTGCCACCGGAGTCGCGGCGCGTGCCGTATGCCGTGGCCTTCGCCGCCGGCGCGTTGCTCGAGGCGGTGTATGGCGTGCTGCGGATCGAAACCGAACCGCCGATGACGCGCTTCATCGCCGAACAGCTTGCGACCGCGCACTGGTTCGACATCTCGGCCGCGCGCCGCGACCTCGGTTACCAGCCGGCGATCAGCACGGCGGAAGGGCTGCTGCGACTGGCGCAGTGGTGGCGCAGCCACGCCTGACTCTTGACCGCCGCGACCCGCGCCTGTCACCGTCGCACTCGAACACGCAGAACGAGCGACCCGAGTTGCCTCGCGTCCCCGGGAGCCCCTGATGAACGAATTTTTCGCCAGCGTTGCCACGTTCTCGAATTTCCTCTGGGGCGGAAATTGGGGAGACGTCCGTATCCTGCCTGTGGGTGTGGTCACGATCGCGCTGCTTGGCACCGGTATGTTCTTCATGATCCGGCTCGGCTTCCGGCCGCTGCGCCGCATCGGTCCGGCCTTCGCCGTGCTGTGGAGCGGCCGCAAGGCACAGGGCGCGGGCGAGATCACGCCGTGGCAGGCCGTTTCCACTGCGCTGTCCGGTCAGGTAGGCACCGGTAACCTCGCCGGCGTCGCCACGGCCATCACGCTCGGCGGTCCGGGCGCCATTTTCTGGATGTGGGTCACCGCCATCGTTGGCATGGCGGCGGCGTTTGCCGAGACTTCACTCGCGGTGCGTTACCGCGAGAAGCACCCCGACGGGCACTTCCACGGTGGCCCGATGTACTACATCCGCAACGGCCTCGGCAGCGGCTGGCGCTGGCTCGCCGTGTTGTTCTGCCTCGGCACGCTGGGCTCGTCGCTGGTCACCGGCAACATGATCCAGGCGAATTCGATCACGCAGTCGGTTGTCGAAGCGGGTCGCAGTATCGGCTTCGCCGTGCCGAACTGGGGCGTCGGGGTGACGATTGCTCTGCTCGCCTTTCTGGTGATCATTGGCGGCATCAAGAGCATCGGTGCGTTTGCCGGTCGGCTGGTGCCGGGCATGGCGCTCGCCTATGTCCTCGTGTCACTGGTCGTGCTGGCGCTCAACCACGAGCATATCGGCGACGCGTTCGCGTTGATCCTGCGGTCAGCCTTCGGGCTCGAGCAGGCCGCGGGCGGTGTCGCGGGCTATGGCGTGCTGGCTGCGATCCGCGCGGGAGTCGCGCGCGGCCTGTTCTCGAACGAAGCGGGCCAGGGCTCCACGCCGATCGCCCATGCTGCCGCGAAGACCGACAGTCCCGTTCGCCAGGGCGAGATCGCAATGGTCGGCGTGTTCATCGACACCATCGTCATCTGCACCATGACCGCGCTGGTGATCCTGGTCGTGGACGGCAGTTACGCGAGCCAGAACGGTTCTGCTGTTGTCCAGTACGCCTGGCAGTCCACTGACCTGCAGGCCTCGGCCATCACTACGGCCGCCTTCGCGCAGGGCATTCCCGGGGGGCAGTGGATCGTGCTCGCCGCACAGTTCCTGTTCGCCTTTACGACCATCATCGGCTGGTCGTATTACGGCGAGCAGGCGGCTGGCTATCTGTTCGGTGACCGTGCTGCGAAACCGTGGCGGTATGTGTGGGTAGTGTTTGTCTTCCTGGGCACGCTCATCGCCCAGGTCGACGGACTCTGGTTGCTGGGTGACGTTGCGAATTCCTCGATGCTGTTCCCGAACGTCATCGCGATCCTGGCCCTGTCCGGGGTGGTGGTCGCGATGGCGCGCGAGGCGGATCAGGCAGGCAGGTCTGTCTGACCGGTCAGCGTGGCGCATCGCGGCATCATTCGTGTAACGCTCGCGCTGGTCGGCGCACTGCTGCTCTCGCCCCTGTGCGAGACCGCGCAGGCCAGTCGCGCGCAACCAGGCGCTCCGCCGGACGACCGCCAGCGAATGCTGCGACTGCTGGTAACGTCAGACGTACCGCCCGCGACGCAGGTGGAGGCGGGCGCCGAGATGCGAGCGAACGCCGAGGCTGCCGGAGACGCTGCGCGGCAGTCGCTGGCGCTCAGTGTCGAATGCCGCGGGTTGCTTCTTCAGGGACTCATGGCAGACGCAGCAAAGGCCTGCGCGGGAGCGCGCTCCCTGGCGGGTTCCGACGATCTCGCCATCTTTGCAGCGGAAAGAATGAGCGGCGTCCTGATCCTCGAGCGCGGCGAACCGTTGGCAGCCTTGCCGACGCTGCTTGCAGCGAATGCCGCAGCGACGCGTAGCGGCGATGAGCTCGCGATCGCCGCGTCGCTGACGTCGCTCGGCTCTGCCGCGCAACTGGCGGGCGTCAACCCGGACGCCGTCGATTACTACTTTCGCGCACTGGCTATCTCCACACGCATTGGTGCGGACGACCTCAGTTCGCGGATTGCCAACAATCTTGATCGACACCGGTTGCGGCATGTCGGACGAGATCGGGCGACAGTCAACGACGCCGTTCTTCACGACCAAAGGCGTATCGGGCGGCACTGGTCTCGGTCTGAACGCTGCACAGGGATGCGCTGCGCAGTTCGGCGGGCTGCTGCAGATCAACTCCGTTTCGGGCCAGGGCACCACTATCATGCTCGTGTTGCCTGCCACCGCGAACACGGTGCATGCTGATCCGCATGCAGAGCCCTAAGTCGATCGCAACGATCATGATGCTGGCGGTGCTCGTTGCCGCTCCTTCGTTCGCCCAAACGCTCAGCGCCCAGGAACAACGCAAGGCCTTGCTGGCGCGTGCGAAAGCGGCTGAGCTGCCGGGCACCTGGACACCTGCTCCAGTAACCAAGCTCAGTCATGCTGCTGCGACCTACGCCCAGCGTGTCTGCTCTGCGGTATTCATCGCGGGAATGTCGCCCGCGTTTGCCGGGGCGACGCAAGGCGACGGCAACCCGCTTGCACCGTTGGTCGAGCGCGTTCAGCTGGGCGCTCCAGTCGTCGACGCCAAGCGCCAGGAAGTGCGCGTGGCCCTGCCTGATGGTGGTGTGCGCGTTGCGCGGCGCTACGGCAGCCAAGGCTGCGTCATTCTGCCGGAAGGCTCGGACGCGATCGCCTTCCAGCCGAGCGTTGTCGAGCCGCGTGGCGTCGCGACGGAACCCGCAGCGCGACTGCCGCTCGACGCGCTCGACACCGCCAAGCTGACCGCGGCGATCGCTGCGGCGTTCGAGCCCGATGACGCTTTCACCCAGGCCTTCGTCGTCACCTGGAAAGGGCAGGTGATCGGCGAGCGTTATGCCCTCGGGGCAGGTCCGCAGACGCCACTCGAAGGCTGGTCGATGGGCAAGAGTGTGGTCGCCACGCTGCTCGGAACGCTGCTCCATCGCGGCGTCTACACGCTCGACGCGCCGGCACCGATTCCCGAGTGGCAACAGCCTGGCGATCCGCGCGCTGCCATTCGCATCCGCGACATCCTGCAGATGGCGAGTGGCTTGCGGATCCGCGCGGAGCAGGATCCCGAGTGGGTCGACGACGGTCAGCTGGCCGACCACTGGTACTACTACAGCGCGCCCGACGCGTTCGCCTATGCCGCGAGCCGTCAGCTGCAATGGCCACCGGGCACCATCGGCCGCTATCGAAACACCGATCCGGTGCTGGGCAGCTACCTGGTGCGTTTGGGTGCGGCGAAACTGGGTGCGGATTACCACAGCTATCCGCAGCGCGCGCTGTTCGACCCGCTGGGCATCCGCACCGCCACACTCGAAACCGACGCCAGCGGCAATTTCCTGACGCAGGGCGCCGAGCTCATGAGCGCGCGCGATTGGGCGCGGCTCGGCAATCTTTATCTTCAGGACGGTGTGTGGAACGGCCAGCGGCTGCTGCCGGAAGGGTTCGTCGACTTCGTGCGCACGCCCGCGCCCGCCTGGGTCGCCGATGGTCGGTCGATCTATGGTGGCTTGTTCTGGCTCGCCGGCGACGGCGCGCTGAACCTGCCCGCCGACGCCTATTTCATGGCCGGTGCCGGCGAGCAGTACACGATCATCATTCCGTCACATGATCTGGTCGTCACCCGCCTCGGGCGCTTTGCAGGCCGCCGGCCCGCAACCACTGCGCTCAACAAAGCGCTTGATCTGCTGCTTCAAGCGGTGCCCAGCAATCCGTGACGAAACAGGCTCACGGCACGACTTCGATTCGCACCTGCACCGAGTGTTCGGCGCCGCTCGCGGTGACATGTTCACCGGAGAAGGACCACACCCGATTCTCGGGATCGAAGCGCAAGCCGATCCAGGCCGTTTGCGGATTGGCGCGCAAGCCATCGTGAATCTGCTGCTGCAACTGCACCTCAGGGTCGTCGCCCTCAGGTCTAGGTCCGATGTCCGGACGCAGCAGCAGCGGCGTTGCGTGCAGATGCATGCCCACGTTGCCGGGGTCGTCGATGAGGTTCCAACTGCCGTCTGGAGGTGAGGGCTCGCGCGCGAGCACCGACGGCAGTGCCAGGCCGCCGGACGAAACCACTGACGACGCGCCGCGCATATCCGTCCCAGTCTGCACCGTGCCATTCAGGGCGACCTGGAAGTCCAGCTCGATGTCATGGCCTCGGCCGAACTGTGCCGGATCCAGTCGGCGAACGAGGCAGCGCGTAGCCGATCCGCGCAGACGCACCGCACTCGTCTCGGTCACCGGCGGTTCGGTTTCGCGGTCCCGGACGACCGCATCGCCGTTCGCTTCGGCCGTGCCGCTGGCGACGCTGTCGATGACGCCCGGCTCCGTTTCGACGAGTCGGAACTCGTCGCTACCGGTCTGCGCGTTCCGCCATGTCACCGCCGGCTGCGTGAACGTGCAGTCCAAACTGAAGCGGCGCGAGTAGGTCATGCCTCGGCTCGGGGTGCCGTCCGAGTTGCTCTCCTCGCTGACGAACATCAATCTGCCCTGCAGCGTGACCGGCGTTTCGCCGGCAGCAAGGCCCTCGTCGCCACTTTCGATGGCTGAGGCGTCTGCTTCGTTGGCGGGCGGTTCGGCGCTGCCGTCCGCGCAGCCGACGAACGCAAACGTCGCCAAGGCGAACACTGTCAACTTCGAAACTACCGACAAGCCGAAGCGAGTGAGGACCATCATGCTCTCCGATCCGCTGTTGGTAATACATCGCACGTTGCGCGCACGTCAGCGCGCTCCTCGGTGCAACGGCTATGCGCAGAACGCTGATCGGCATGACGATGGGTCTGATGGGCGCCGCGCTGGCGATCGCCCAGCCCATACCTTCGCCGTTCGCAAACATCGGTGGTGCGCCCGTGGCGGCGCACCATGTGCGGCTGGAAGGCACCGTTGGTACACAATCCCTCTATCGACTCCTCAGGACCAACCAAGAGCTCTGCGCGAGGCTGGGCAGGATCGTGGACCTGCCGCCTGAAGGCACGCCGGTCTTCCGCATCACCCGGGATGACTACTACACGGCCACTCATCTGATCCAGTTCACGCGCAAGGAGAACCTGCAGATCAATAGCGACTGTGTGGCTTCGTGGCAGGAACAGACACCGAGTCTGCTCGTGACGTCCCCGCAGGGTGCCTGCACGTTCAATATGCGTGCGCGGATGGCCCTTGGCATGTGCGAGTCCACACCCGGTGCGCCGCTGACCATTCTGCCGACCCTGGGGCAGGAGGTACTCGGGACCGACACTTCCAGGAATTGCGTGCGCACTGCCGCGAGGATGGGCGGGCTTCTTAGCGTGCAGTGCGTCGAGCTTCCGCCTGAGCCGTGGCGCTCGTTCCTTTACCGGGCCGGGGCGGACCGCCGCGGGATCGTCCTGGAAGATATCGTCACGTTGGCACCCAACGAAGAAGAAGTTGCGACCCTGAGGGCCGTCGAGGTGCGAAAGAACATCACCGTGGGCAGCGACATGCTCAATCTGGCCCGCAGCCTGGGCTACCGGATCAACCCCGGCGTCGAGCCGCGTCGCTGAGCGGCTGCACCGGAAACCGGCTGCTTATTCCCCGTTCAGGTTCCTGCGGGATAATGCTGGCCATGCGCCAGATCAACACCCGGCTCGCGCTGCGGTCTCTCTTGGCACTGCTTTCGCTGTGCAGCGTTTCAGTGCATGCCTTGTCGGCTCCGGCGGGCTGGACCCGCACCCAGAGCGGGGCGGTCGAAACTTTCACGCCGGTTGATCTTGCGCCGGGAGAGACCTTCACCATCGCCGTCCATCCGGCCGCGAGCACGCAGGGTCGCCCGCTGAACGCCTGGCTCGATGCCTGGGCCGTCGACAAGGTACCCGGCACGGTCAGCGGCAAACTCGTTTCACAGCCTGGCAACAACGGCCAGTCTGCGACCGGGCAGGTGACGTTCCGGGATGCGCGCGGCAGTTCTCTGGTCGCGATGTTCATCGCGGTCTCGCTGAATGGCGATCGGGTTCGCGCCATGCGAATCGTCGCGACGCCGAACGCCGCGCTGTTTGCGCGCCAGAGATCTGCGATGAGTCGATTCGTCGAACTGCTTGCAACCGAGGAAGCGACTGCCTATGTCGCGACGCAACCGCCGCGCGCCGGCGGCGGGTACGTCGCCCAGCAATCGAGTGTTGCGCGCTCTGCGTTGGCAAGCGCAGGTGTACCGGCGGGTTCGCGTGCGGGCGGGCCGTTTCGCCATGGCACCTACGACTTCGAGCTGCCGTTGCCGGCCATCAACCAGGTGCGCCGGTATCGCATCAGCTTCTACGACAACGGCGAGTGGCGCAAAGACGAGGAATCGCGCGAGGACACCGACACGTTCACGTATGACCCCGCCACGGGTGCCGTGAACATCAGCGTCACGTTGAATCTCTACAACTCCACGTATGACGACGCGGACTTCTGCCGCTTCTATGTGGCGCCTGACGGCCGTGCGTTCATCTATGCCGAGGACGAGTACGGTCTCGGCACGCGCCGGATCACCGGGCGCTATGTCGGCCCCAATACGCGCCCGAGCCCGAGCGCAGAAAAGGCCGCGAAGGCAGCGGCCGAGGCCGAAGCCGACCGCTTCAAGTGGGTGACGGCGCCCGGACGGGGCGTGGCGCCCGGGCAGATCGTCAGCGTGCTTCACAAGCTGGAGCAGGAATACACCATTGGTGGACTACAGCTGCGTGAAACCACCTATCTGCTGCTCAGCGATGGGTCCGCATACGAAGACCTGCGCTGCCCGCCTGATCAGCTCGATGTGCTCATGTCGCGCAAGCGCGAGCCGTTGAACTGGGGTCGCTGGCGCAGGGCTGGCAACAAGTACGAACTGCAGTTTCCAGAGGAAGATGGCAGGCCGGGCGCGTGGGCAGCCCCGTCGTTGACGTCTGTCGTGCGCCCAGGTGCGAAGGGTGAACGGCTGCAGGGTCGTTACCAGAGTGGCTCTTCGTTCCAGATCCCCGGCGGTGCCGGCAGCGTCCAGTTCCGCGGCGTTTCGTTCACGCGCGACGGTCGCTTCGAAACCGACTTCTACAGCATCACCGGTGGCAGCACTGGTTATGGCGCGGACACCATCACGGCGACCGCAGTTGCGGACGACGAGGGCAGCGTGTCATCGGTGTCGGGCCCCAACTTCGGTGGCGGGTCCACGACAAAGTCGAATCGTGCGAAAGCCGATCGCGCCGGGCGATACGAGATCGA
>JBIITU010000037.1:0-14706 GCA_044340335.1 Steroidobacteraceae bacterium | reverse complement strand
CTCGTGACCCTCTGCGTCGGCGCAGGCATGGGCACGGCCACCATCATCGAGCGCGTCTAAGTGAATCGCGACATGGCATCGCTCCGGCACCTGCAGTTCAGCGCCGACGCCGATGGCATCGCCACGGTGCTCCTCGACGTGCCGGATGCTCCGCTCAACCCGCTCTCCGACGCGCTGGTCGCAGAGTTCGATGCACTGCTCGACCAGATCGCGGCGCGCAGCGACGTGCGCGGCATCGTGGTCAGCTCTGCGAAGACGGCCTTCGCGGCCGGCTGGAACCTGATCGAACTGCTCAAGTTGCTCGAGTCCGTCAGCACCGCGCGTGAACTGCACCAGCGCACGCCCGGCATGTCGCGGCTGCTGCGCAGGCTCGAGACCTGCGGCAAGCCCGTCGCCGCTGCCATCAACGGCCTCGCGCTCGGCGGCGGCCTCGAGATCGCGCTCGCCTGCCATTACCGCGTGCTCGCTGACAGCGACGCGGCGAAGGTCGGCCTGCCCGAAGTGCTGGTCGGGCTTCTGCCCGGCGCGGGTGGCACGCAGCGTCTGCCTCGCCTGATCGGCGTCGACGCGGCACTGCGGATGATGCTCGACGGCAAGCCGATCGGCCCGCAGGAGGCGCTCAAGCTCGGCGTCGTGCACGAGCTCGCGCCGGCGGCGGACGTGATCGCGCGCGCGAAGCGCTGGCTGCTCGCCAACCCCACTGCAACCCAGCCCTGGGATCAGAAGGGCGGCGGCACGGTGCCGGGCGGGCGCACGCTGCTCGATGCCGGCATCGGCACGCTGTTCATGCTGGCGGTACCCACGGCGACGCGCACGAGCCTGCGCAATTATCCGGCGCCGGCGGCGATCCTCGCGAGCGTCTACGAGGGCCTGCAACTTCCGATCGATCGCGGGCTCGCGATCGAGAGCCGCAAGTTTGCGGTGCTGGCGTCGGCACCCGAGGCCCGCAACCTCGTGCGTACGATGTTCGTCAACAAGGGCAAGGCGGACAAACTGGCGCGGCGGCCTGCGGGCGTGCCCAAGCGGCCGGTGCAGAAACTGGCAGTGCTTGGCGCGGGCATGATGGGCGCCGGCCTCGCGCATGTGGCTGCGCGCGCCGGCATGCGCGTGGCGGTGCTCGACACCACGCAGGCATTGGCCGAACGCGCTCGCGAGCACGCCCAGCGGACGATGGAGCGGGACCAGAAAGCCGGTCGCATCACCGCGGCGCAGAGCGCGGAAGTGCTCGAGCGCATCACGGCGACCACGGAGTACGAGGCGCTCGCGGGTAGCGAGTTCGTCATCGAGGCGGTATTCGAGGATCGCGCCGTGAAGGCGGAGGCAACGCGGCAGGCCGAAGCGGTCATTGCGACTGATGCGGTGTTCGCGACCAATACTTCGACGCTGCCGATCACAGGACTCGCGAGCGCATCGGCGCGTCCGCAGCAGTACATCGGCATGCATTTTTTCTCGCCGGTGGAGCGCATGCCCCTCGTCGAGATCATCCGCAGCAAGACGACCGACGACACGACGCTCGCATGGACGCTCGATCTTGCCAAGCGACTCGGCAAGACACCCATCGTCGTTTACGACAGTCGCGGCTTCTTCACCAGTCGCGTGTTCGGCACCTACTGCTACGAAGGGCAGATGCTGCTGCAGGATGGCGTGCAGCCGGCGCTGATCGAAAACGGCGGACGCTTTGCCGGCATGCCGGTAGGGCCGCTCGCCGTCATGGACGAGGTCTCGCTCGAGCTGCAGTACAAGGTGGTGCAGCAGGCGCGCGTCGATCTCGGTGCCGAGTTCCGCGAGCCCGTGAGCTGGGCGGTGCTGCGCAAGTTCGTCGAGGATCTGCGCCGCGTCGGCCGCAAGGCAGGTGCGGGCTTTTACGAGTATCCGGCAGATGGACGCAAGTATCTCTGGCCCGGTCTCGCGCAGCATTACCCGGTCGCTGCGGCGCAGCCGGCGCTTGACCAGGTCAAGCAGCGCCTGCTCTATATCCAGTCTCTGGAAGCTGCGCGCTGCCTCGAGGAAGGTGTGTTGACGAGCCCGGCGGATGGCGATCTCGGTTCTATTCTCGGCTGGGGCTTTCCGTCCTATACGGGCGGCGTGCTGTCGCTGATCGACACGATCGGCGCCGCGCGCTTCGTCGATGACTGCCGCCGTCTCGCGGATCGATTCGGCCCGCGGTTCGAGCCTTGCGACAGCCTCAAGGATATGGCGCGGCGGGGAGTGCGATTCCATGCCGCCGCGTGACGCCACCCAGGCACGGGCTGCGGTCGTCGCGTTGCCTGCGGCGGCAGCCGGGCCGCTCAGCGGTCTCAAGGTCGTTGAAGTGGCCGGCATTGGTCCCGGTCCCTATGCGGGGATGCTGCTCGCGGATCTCGGCGCCGAGGTCACGCGCGTCGGTCGCGTCGGCATGGATGACGCGGGCGCGAGCGATCCGACCTTGCGCAATCGCCGCTCCATCACGCTCGATCTGAAGAAGCCCGACGCCGTCGAAGTGCTGTTGCGCATGGTCGAGCGCAGCGACGTGCTGCTCGAAGGTTTTCGCCCCGGCGTGGCGGAGCGCCTCGGGATCGGCCCGGATGTCTGCAGCAAGCGCAATCCGCGCCTCGTCTATGCGCGCATCACCGGCTGGGGGCAACAGGGGCCGCTGGCGCACACCGCGGGGCACGACATCAACTACATCGCGCTGAGCGGCCTGCTGCACCAGATCGGCGGTCGCGACGGCAAGCCGGTGCCGCCGCTCAATGTCGTCGGCGACTACGGCGGCGGTGGCTTGATGGCTGCGTTCGGCATCCTGGCGGCGCTGTTCGAGCGGCAGCGCTCCGGACGCGGCCAGGTGGTCGATACCGCCATGGTCGACAGTTCGGTGTCGTTCCTCGCGGCGATGATCGGCTTGCGCGGCCAGGGCTACTGGCGTGATGACACCGGTGCGAACTTCCTCAGCGGCGCGGCCCACTTCTACGACACCTACCAGACGCGCGACGGCAAGTGGCTCGCGGTCGGCGCGATCGAGCCGCAGTTCCATGCGCTGGTGATCCAGAAGCTCGGGCTCGATCCGCAGACCTTCGCGGCGGGCGTCGGCTTCGCGAATTCGCCGTATGACGAACTCGTCGACACCGTCTGGCCGGCGCTGAAGGAGAAGCTCGCGGCTGCGATCGCGCGCCATACACGCGCCGAACTCGAGCAGATGTTTGCCGGCACCGATGCCTGCATCACGCCGGTGCTCAGCATCGAAGAGGCCGCGTGCCATCCACACAACGTGGCGCGCTCGGTCTTCATCGAAGTCGACGGGGTCATGCAGAACTCACCGGTGCCGCGCTTCAGCCGCACGCTGCCAGCGACGCCGCGTCCGCCGAGCACGCCCGGCGAGCACGCGACGGCCATCCTCGCGGAGCTCGGCTATCGGGACGAGGAAATCAGTTCCCTGCGCAGCGGCGGAGCACTGCCCGAATGAACCGCGAGGTACAGACATGACCATTGCGATCATTGGCGGCTCCGGCGGACTCGGCGAAGCCGTCGTTCGGCGTGTTGCGATGCGCGCCCCGGTGGTGGTCGGCTACCGCAGCAATCGTGTCAAGGCCGATGCTCTCGTCGCAGCCGTACGGGCCGCGGGCGGCACGGCCTGCGCGCTGCCCGTCGACATCACGGTGTCGGACTCGGTGCAGGAGTTCTTCGCAGCTGCGGCGCGCGACGCCGGCGCCGTCACGCACATCATTTCAGCAACCGGTCCGCCGATTCCGCTCGCCCCGTTGCTCGAAGTCAGCGAAGCCGATTTCCGGCGCATCATGGATACCGATGTGCTGGGCACGTTCAACGTGCTGCGGCATGGCATTCCGGTGCTGCGGCTTGCAGGCGGCGGTTCGATCACGGTGTTCGTCACGACAGCCGTGCTGCGCACGCTGGAGAACGACGGCATGTCGTCGGTGCCGAAGACGGCGGTCGCGGGCCTCGTGCGGCTCGCGGCACGCGAGGCCGGGCCGCAGAATGTGCGCTGCAACGCCATCGCGCCGGGTGTCATCGATGCCGGCATCGTCCACAGTGCGTTCACGGTCAGCGAGGTCGCGAAGCAGGTCATTGCCGCGTGCCTCGACCGCACGCCGATGCCGCGCTTGGGCAAGCCGGAGGAGGTCGCCGCACTCGCCGATTTCCTGTGCTCGGATGCGGCGGCCTACATCAACGGGCAGGTCATCGGCATCGACGGCGGCTACAGCGCCTGAGGGCTATTTTTCGGCCACGCGCTGCACGGCGATCTGCCCTGCCGCGTGCCGACGCCGCAGTTCCTTCTTGTCGATCTTGCCGACGCTGGTGCGTGGCAGCTCTGCGACACTCGCGAAGTACTCAGGCACGCCGAAGCGCGGCACGTGCGGACGAACGAATTCGCGCAGTTCCTCCGGCGCGGCCGACGCGCCGGGCTGATGCACGACCAGCACGAGTGGTCGCTCTTCCCAGCGTGGATCGGGAATGCCGATCACCGCGACCTCGAACACGCTCGGATGCCGGGCGATGGCGTTCTCGAGTTCCACTGACGAGACCCACTCGCCGCCCGACTTGATGACATCCTTGGTGCGATCGGTGATGCGCACATAGCCGCGTGCATCGATGCTGCCGACGTCGCCGGTCCGCAACCAGCGATCGGCCGTGAAGGACTCGGGCGATGCGTGCTGGTGGTATCCGCCCGTGACCCAGGGACCATGCAGCTGCAATTCACCGACGGTCGTGCCGTCATTGGGTAGCAGTGCGCCGGCGGCATCGACGATGCGCACTTCCATGCCCGGCACGGGGCGTCCGCTCATCGCGCGCCACTGGCCTTCGTCGGCGGGCGCGCAATCGCGCGGCGGCACGGACAGGCAGCACATCGGGCTGGTTTCCGTCATGCCCCAACCCTGCAGCACGGGCACGCCCCAGCGTTCGCGCACGGCATTGATCAGCGCGGGCGAGACCGGTGAGCCGCCGGACATGATGACGCGGAAGCTGCGCATGTCGAGCGGCTCGGTGCGGTCTGCCTGCAGCAGGTCGTTGATCAGCGTCGGCACGACGGCCGTGAACGTCGGCTTCTCGAGTTCGATCATCGCGCGGATGTTCGCTGGCTTGGTGTGGGTGCCCGGCAGCAGCAGGTCGCTGCCCGCGTACCATGCCGAGAACGGCAGGCCCCAGGCGTTGGCGTGGAACATGGACGGCAGCAGCAGGATGCGATCGGCCTGCCGGATGCCGAAGGTGTCGTGACCGAGCGTGCCGAGCGTGTGCAGGAAGATGGAGCGGTGGCTGTAGACGACCCCTTTGGGATCGCCCGTGGTGCCGCTGGTGTAGCAGACCACCGCCGCGTCGCGCTCCGCGAGCTCGGGCCACTCGAAGCCGGCGGGTGCCGCGGCCAACAAGGTCTCGTAGCGGTGCAGGCTGATACCCGTGGGCGTCGTGGTATCGGCGACTGGTGCGTCGCTCGAATCCACGACGATGACATGCCGCAGGCTCGGCACGCTGGCCAGCACCGGTTGGAGCTGGGGCCACAGCGATGCATCGACGATCAGCGCCGCATCTTCGGCATGGCGCATGATGCCGGCGACCTGTTCGGTCAGCAGGCGTACGTTCAGCGTGTGCAGGATGGCGCCCATCGCGGGCACCGCCAGATACGCCTCGAGATGCGACTGATGATTCCAGCAGTAGGTCGCGACGCGTTCCCCTGACTTGATGCCAAGCCCAGCCAGGCCGGCGGCCAGTGCGGTGGCGCGCGCGGCCACCTGTGCAAAGCTGCTGAACCGGAACGCGGTGCCATCGAAGCTGCCCACGCGGCTGCCGGCGTGGATGCGTGCGCCATGGCGCAGGATCATCTGCGTCGACAGCGGCAGATCCATCATGGTCGACTTCATGCGCCTGTCCTCAGGTGGGCCACGCGGGCTGCTTCGTCGAGCAGGGCTGGCACATCATGTTCGAGCCGGCGCGAATAGTCGTCTGCGACCTTGCCGTGGCGGAACAGCACGTAAGCGCCTTCGACAATCGCCGCGAGACGCCACAACGCGAATACACGGTAGAACTCGAAGTCATCCAGCGCAAGGCCGGTGCGGCGTGACCAACGCAGCGCCAGCGCGTCGCGGTCGATGAAGCCTCCGAACTCGCGCGTGACCTGCTGCACGAACGCGAAGCCCGGAGGCTCGATGACACGCTGGCCCCAGAACGCCAGCAGCAGCGCGAGATCCGCATAGGGATTGCCGATGCTGGCGAGCTCCCAGTCGATGATCACCGCCAGTTGTGGAGCCTCGCGGCGAAACAGCGTGTTGTCGAGATGATAGTCGCCATGCATGACGCAGGGCGGGGGTGGTGGCGGCAGGTGCGCCTCGAGCCAGGCGCCGACCTCGGTGATCAGCGGCAGCTCGCGTACCGAGTCGGTCGCGCGTGCCTTGAGCCAGCGCCGGATCTGCTTCGCCACGTAGTCCTGCGGCGCATTCGGTGGCTCGATGCCGAGCGCCCGCCAGTCGAGCGTGTGCACGGTGGCGAGCGCATCGATCAGCTCGGCGCCGATGGTGTCGAGCGTTGCGGCACCCGCGGCGTACGCGGGCGGCAGGGCGGTGCTGATGGCAACACCGTCGATGTGCTCGACGACCGCGAACGGCACGCCCAGCACGCTGGCGTCGTCGCAGAAGCCCAGTGCGCGCGGTACGGGCGCGTGACCATGCAGCGCCGAAAGCATCTGGAACTCGCGGCGCACGCCACTCGCGGCGCTCGCGGAAATGGCGTTGTCGGGCGGCCGGCGCAGCACGGCGAAGCCGTCGCGGTGCTGGATCAGCTGCGTGACATTGGAGTTGCCGCCGCCCAGGCGTTGGCCCAGGCGCGCGTCTGCGAGGCCGACATGCTCGGCCAACCAGCGAGAAAGTTGCGGCGTCGAGTCCATGCGGGTGTGTGGCCTGCGGCGCTCTTCAAAGAGCCGACATCATCCCGCCGTCGGTCGGGATGATCGCGCCGGTCATGTAGGTGGAGCCCGCGACCCACCAGATCACGTCCGCGATCTCCTGCTCGGTGCCGACGCGACCGAGCGGGATGCGCGCGACCAGTTGGTCGATGGCCTTTTCATCAACCTGCGAAGTCATTTCGGTCATGACGAGACCGGGGATGACGAGGTTGACGCGAATCCTCCGGGTCGCGAGTTCGACCGCGAGCACCTGGGTGAGCCCCGAGAGCCCCGCCTTGGACGCGCCGTAGGCGCTGTCGCCGGCGAAGCCGCGAAATCCGACCACGGCACCGATGTTGACGATCGATGCGCCTTCGCCCATGTGGGCGAGGCTGGCCTGTATGCAATGCATGGGCCCTGACAGATTGGTGTTCAGGACCGCGTTCCAGTCGTTCAGATCGAGCTTGTGCAGGCGGCGACCGCGATGCAGTCCGGCGTTGTTGACCAGCACATCCACGCCGCCCCAGGCGCTCGCCACGCGCTGCACGGCGCTGCGCACCTGGTCGGGGTCGGTGACGTCCGTGGCAATCGCGAGCGCATTAGCGCCGAGTTGCTGTTGCAGTTCGTCGCTGTCAATTCGGCGGGCGAGCACTGCGACGCGATCGCCGCGTTCGATGGCAAGCCGCGCCGTGGCAAGGCCCACTCCGCGCGACCCACCGGTCACTATCCAGCGTCTACTCATGAGGTTCGTGGCAACGGTCTAGTGGCCGCTGCAGGCAGTGTGGAACTGCCGGGCGGCATGCAATCCGTATGACTGCATGCCGCCCTGCATCGATCAGCGGACGCCGAAGTTGTGCGTGACACGCACACCGAAGGCGCGCGGCGCACGCGCCGCCGCGTAGGTCCACAGGCCGGGGAACGTCACGCTGGTGCCGACGTCGTAGGCCTGGGTCCAGGAATCATCGTCGGTCAGGTTCATGCCCCACAGCGTGACCGTGGTCTCGTTGAAGCGATAGCCGATCGACGCATCGAGCACTTCATGCGCCTTGACCTGGCTCTGCGGCGAGTTCAGGAAGGTCAGTTCCTGGTCGTCGACGTAGCGCAGATCGGCCTGGATCCACAGCGAGCCGCCACCGACGTTCCAGGTGTAGTTCGGCGAGATCGTCGCCGTCAGTTCCGGCGCGCGGCGCAGCTTCAGGTAGGACAGATCACGCTGCGCGACGGGCGTCGCCGGATCGGTGTCGACCAGCTCCTTGAACTTCGCATCGAGCACGCCGAGGTTCGCCGCGAGCGTGAAGTTCTGGCTGATGCGCGCCAGCATGTCGATCTCGAGGCCCTTGATCTCCGCACTGGCTGCGTTCGTGACGATCGTCTGCTGACCCGTGCCCGCGGTCGTCGGCACGCTCTGCTCTTCCTGCTTGTCGTCGTAGTTCATGAAGAACACGGAGCCGTTGAGCCGCACGCGGCCGTTCAGCCACTCGGTCTTCCAGCCGAGCTCGAAGTTGTCGACCGATTCCGGATCGTAGGCGATCGACGCCGCTTCGTAGGTTCCCGGCCGGCCGCTGAAGCCGCCTGAGCGATAGCCCTTGGAATACAGGCCGTAGACCATGGCGTCGTCGTTGAGGCGGTAGCGCAGGTTCGCCTTCGGCGTGAACTCGCTCCAGGACTTGCGGAACGGGTTGTTCAGGTTGCCGAGCGTGGCGAGCTGCGGCATGCCAGCGTCGACCACGCCGTTGTCCTTGTCGTCCTTGGTGTAGCGACCGCCCACCGTCAGCGTCAGCGCGTCCGTCAGGCGATAGTCGGCTTCGAAGAACGCGGCCTTGGATTCGGTGTTCTGCACGACCGTCTGGTCGACCGTCAGCACCGTGCCCATTGGCAGGCCGAACAGGAGGTCGCCAAAGCCGATGTAGCTGCGCAGGTCGATGCGGTAGTCGGATTCCCAGGCGTAGATGCCGACGGTGTAGTCGAGGCGATCACCCGAATGCACCCAGCGCAGCTCGTGGCTGGTCTGGTCCCAGGTGGCCGGTCGATCCGTGTGGTACAGCGTCAGCGCGGTGCCGTCCCAGTCCTGGAACACTTCTTCTTCGGTCGAGAAGCGGCCGAAGACGTACTCGATGCGATTGCTGTCATTCACATCCCAGCCGATGTTGGCGATGTGCAGGTCGCTGTCGAAGAAGGTCTGGTAGGTGCCGAGACCATTCTGCAGCACCGTGTAGCGATCGCCCGACTGCGGTGTCTGCAGGCCTGCGGCGCACTGGTTGTAGAAGAAGCACCAGGCCTGGTTCGGCTGGGCGACGTTCAGCACCGTGTTCGCATCCTGATCCTGCTCGGTGCGGTCGAACCGGTAGGAGATCTCGAGGTTCTCGGTCGGCTTGAAAGTGAAGCTCGGGCTGACCTGCAGGAACTCGACCTTGCCAACCTCGCTGTTGCGGGTGCGGTTGAAGAACCAGCCGTCGTTGTCGCGCTTGGCGGCACCGAGCTTGAACGCGAACTTCTCGGACACCGGCACATTGATGTAGCCGTCGAGCATCAGGTCGCCGTGGTTGCCCGCACCGGCGCGCACAGCGGCTGTGAAGCCGTCGGTGCTGGGCCGACCGCGCGTGACGTTGATGACGCCGCCGATCGAGTTGCGGCCGAACAGCGTGCCCTGCGGTCCGCGCAGGATCTCCATGCCCGTCAGGTCGATGGCCTTGATCATGGCGCCGGAGTTCACGCCGATGAAAACGCCGTCGACGACGACGCCGACCGTCGGATCGAAGTTCTTCTCGACGTCTGTCGTGCCGACGCCGCGAACGGAAATCGCCGCCGGACTGCCCGGACCCTGCTGCAGGTCGTTGATGATGACGTTCGGTGCGACGTTGGCGAACGACTGCAGGTCGATATCAGAGCGGCGCGAGAGTTCTTCGGTACCGATGGCGCTGATGGACGTGCCGACGTCCTGCAGGTTCTCCGCTCGCTTGCGCGCCGTAACGGTGATTTCCTCGAGAGCGCCGAGCTCGGCCGAGTCTTCTGCAGCGTGTGTGGTTTGACCGAAACAACTCAGTGCGACGACGCTGGCCGTCGCCAAGAGCACGCGGGACTTCCCCATTGTCATTACTCCCCTCAATCCAAGACGTTTGCGAAACTGCCCTGGGCTTTGCGCCGGTTCACGACGCAGTAAACAAGCCCCCTCAATGACGAGCGAGACGATAATCCGCTTGTTGTCGTCTAGCAAGTGAATCTATACTCGGATGCGATTTCGTTGCGGGTGCGAGCCCCGAAATCGGCGTAAACCGTTGTTTTTTTGCACCGCCGCAGGGCAGGGTCACCGCGCTGCGTTCCGGTCGATGGGTGAAAAATGGCCTGGAATTTCGAGACGGACCCTGACTTCCAACGCAAGCTCGACTGGATGAACGAGTTCGTGCGCACGGAGGTCGAACCGCTGGATCTGGTGTTCACCCACCCGGCTGATCCGTTCGATCCGGCGCGCAAAGGCCCCGCGGCTGCGATGGCGCCGCTGAAGAAGCGCACGCAGGAGCAGGGGCTGTGGGCCTGTCATCTCGGGCCGGAACTGGGTGGCCAGGGCTATGGGCAGGTGAAGCTCGGCCTGATGAACGAGATCCTCGGTCGCAGCCGTTTCGCGTCGACGGTGTTCGGTTGTCAGGCGCCGGACACGGGTAACTCGGAGATCCTCGCCCGCTTCGGCACCCCCGAACAGAAGAAGAAGTATCTCGAGCCGCTGCTGGCCGGGACGATCGCTTCCTGTTATTCGATGACGGAGCCGCAGGCGGGTGCTGATCCGGCGCAGTTCACGACGCGCGCCGAACTGGTCGGCGATCACTGGGTCATCAACGGCGAGAAGTGGTTCGCGTCGCACGCGGATTTCTCGAAGTTCCTGCTGGTGGTGGTGATCACGAATCCTGATGTGCCCGTCCACGAGGGCGCGTCGATCCTGATCGTCGATCGTGATGCGCCGGGACTGGAACTCATCCGCAACGTCGCCGTCGGCATGCGCGAGGAGATCGGTTCTGGCGTGCATGGCTACCTGCGCTTCAACAACTGCCGCGTGCCGCGCGAGAACATCCTCGGCCGACCCGGGCAGGGTTTCGAGGTCGCGCAGTCGCGTCTCGGCGGCGGCCGCATCCATCACGCGATGCGCACCGTCGGCCTGCTCAATCGCGCGCTCGACATGATGTGCGAGCGGGCCCTGAGCCGCACGACCAAGGGCGAACTGCTGTCCAAGAAGCAGATGACGCAGGAGAAGATCGCCGACTCCTACACGCAGATCACGCAGTTCCGGCTGCACGTGCTGTATGCAGCGTGGCTGATCGACAAGCATCAGGCGTATAACCGCGAAGTGCGCCGCGAGATTGCTGCCGTCAAGGCCGCGATGCCGGGTGTGCTGCGCGATGTGGTCTATCGAGCCCTGCACCTGCACGGCTCGCTCGGCATGTCGAACGAAACGCCGCTGATGCAGATGTGGGCCACGGTTCCCGAGATGGGCATCGTCGACGGGCCCACGGAAGTGCACAAGATCAGCGTGGCGAAGGAAGTGCTGCGCGAGCGCCGCGGCGCGGAACAGCTGTGGCCGAATTACTATTTGCCGGACGCCGTGCAGAAGGCGCGCGCGAAGCTGGCCTGGGCGATCGATCTCGACGTGGGAAATCACTAGCACGGCTTTGCCGGAATTCTGAGGGGGGTTCATGGCTTCTGACGCTCAACTGCAAGCGCTCATGGCGCGCATCGATCAGCTGGAAAGCCGCAACGCGATGCGGGATCTCGTCACCACGTATTGCCGTGCCTTCGATGGCGGCAACTTCCCGAACTTCCTCGGCATCTGGTGGGAAGACTGCGTCTGGGACATCGGTGCACCGTTCGGCGCCTTCGAGGGCCACGCCGGCATCGAGAAGGCCGTCAAGGAAGTGCTATGGCCGGTGTGGCGCGAGACGCACCACCTGACCAGCAACCTGCAGGTCACATTTGCCGGCAAAGATGACGCGCACGGCGTCTGCGACGTCGACTGCATGGGCGCGACCCGCGACGACGTGGTGCAGATGATCAGCGCCACTTACCGCGATCACTTCCAGCGGCGCGGCGACATCTGGCGCATCAAGCGGCGCGACGTGACGATCCACTACTTCAATCCGATCCCGGGTGCGCAGATGACGGCGCCGAAGGGGTGAATGCGGCCAACGAGGGGGGCATGACATGGCGTATGTGAGCACTGGGACGGGGCATCGGATCTACTTCGAGCATCACGCGGGTACGAAACTGCCGGTGCTGCTGGTCCACGGCTGGGGCACGAGTTGCCGGGTCTGGGACACGACGCTGAGCGCACTGCTCGCCGCCGGTCACGCGGTCGTGACCTTCGACCAGCGCGGGTGCGGGCTTTCCGACAAGGATTTCCCGGTCAATACGATCAGCGACGGCGCGACGGACGCGCTTGCCGTGCTGAAGCAAGCCGGCGTGCGCCGCTGCGCGGTGAACGGCTGGTCGCTGGGCGGCGCTATCGCGACCGAGGTCGCGTCGCGATTGAAGGGCGATTGCGCGGGCCTCGTGCTGACGGGCGCGGCGACGCCGCGCTACGTGCAGGCTCCAGACTATCCGCACGGCAACCCGCCCGGTGGACCGACGGCAACGGTAGATGTGCTGCGGCAGGATCGCGCCAATTTCTTCGACGGCCTGACCAAGGCCGTCTGTGCCGAACCGCCTTCGCAGGCGGTGCACACATGGATGTGGTCGATCTTCATGCAGACCTCGCCGTGCGCGGACTCGGCGCTCGCGGATCTCGACAACCTCGACCAGCGTGCGATGCTGAAGGCGCTGGACGTGCCGGTGCTGTCGTTCATTGGCACGAAGGACGTGTTCGTGCCGCCCGATGTTGGCCGCTCGGCGGCGCAGTTCGTGCGCCGCTTCAAGGCCGTCGAGATCGAGGGCTGCGGCCACGCGCCGTTTATGGAAGACGCGCCGCGCTATCGCAGCGAACTGCTCGCCTTCCTCGGCACGCTCAACTGAACGGAGCGACCCCCATGGCGCGTCAGGTCAATTTTGGTCTCTGGTACGACTTCCGCAATCCGCCGCAGTGGCAGGTGCCCTTCGAGCAGCTGTATGCCGAAAGCCTGGATCAGATCGTCGAGGCGGAACGGCTGGGCTTCGATTCCGCGTGGATCACCGAGCATCACTTCTGCGACGACGGCTACACGCCGTCGCCGATGGTCATCGGTGCGGCGATCGGTGCGCGCACGAAGCGCTTGCGCCTCGGCACGAACCTCATGGTTCTGCCGCTGCACAACCCGATTCGTGTTGCCGAGGATGCCGCGACGTTGTCGCTGCTGACCGGCGGGCGTTTCGATCTGGGCGTCGGCATCGGCTACCGCGAACTCGAGTTCCGCGAGTTCGGTCGTGAGCTCAAGCATCGCCCCAGCCTGATCGAGGAATCGATCGAGATCATCCGTCGCGCCTGGGCCGGCGAGCGGATCAATTTCACCGGCAAGCGATTCAATGTCGGCGACCTGCGCGTGCTGCCGCTTCCGGAGCACACGCCGAAGCTGTACCTCGGCGGCATGGCTGAACCGGCGATCGATCGCGCGGCGCGGATTGCCGACGGCTTCCTGTCCACGGGCTCCATCGGCCATGACGTCTACGTCAACTGCCTGAAGAAGCACGGTCGCGCGGCGGAAGACGGCGTGATCATCGCGGGCAGCTGGGCCATCGTGTCGGATGATCCAGAGCGCGAGGCACGCGCGGTCGCGCCGCACGCGCTCTACCAGGGCAATCAGTACATCGAGTGGGGCGCGTTTGGACCGCCCGACACGACGCCGCGGTTTCCCGACGGCGAGACCGCGCTCGCGCAGGGCCTCTACCAGCTCTGGAATGCGGATCAAGCCGTCACCGAGATCACGGCACTGCTGAACGGCTGTCCGCAGATTCGCGACCTGCATTTCTGGGCACGCCTGCCGGGCGAGACGGTTGCGGCGGGTCATCGCCGCGTTGAATACATGGCGAAGCATGTGCTGCCGCGGGTCCGCGCGGCGCTCTGACGCAACACCGAGATACCTGGAGAATCACGATGGGCTCAAACAGCAAACCTGATTTCGACGTCATTGCCGTGGGCGCAGGCTTCGCCGGCCTGGCGATGATCCATTACGCGCGTGAAGCCGGTCTGTCGATCCGCGTGTTCGACAAGGCGTCCGACATCGGTGGCACCTGGACCTGGAACCGCTATCCGGGCGCGGCCAGCGACAGCGAGTGCTTCTACTACTGCCTGACGTTCTCGAAGGAGCTGCTGCAGGAGTGGAAGTGGTCGGTTCGCTACCCGGGCTGGGAAGAGAACCTGCGTTACATGCACTTCGTGGCCGACCGCTGCAAGATGTGGCCGGACATCCAGCTCAACACGCAGATCGTCAGCGCCGATTTCCAGGAAAGCACCGGGCTCTGGTTGATCAAGACGGCCGGTGGCGAGAAGTTCACCTGCAAGTACTTCGTCAGCGCGATGGGCATGATCTCCGAGCCGGTGATCCCCGACTTCAAGGGGCTCAAGACCTTCAAGGGTCCGTGCTTCCACTCGGCGCGTTGGCCGCAGCAGGGGCTGGATTACGCAGGCAAGCGCGTTGCAATCATCGGCAGTGGTGCCACGACCGTGCAGATGCTGCCCGTGATGGCGCAGACGGCGGCGAATGTAACCGTGTTCCAGCGCACGGCGAATTTCGTCATGCCGGCCGTGCAGAAGCCGATGACTCCCGAGTGGGAGAAGGACATCAAGGCCAACTACGACAAGGTGATCAGCAAGTGCCGCAACCATGTCTTCGGCATGGCATTCGACAGCCCGGTCGGGCGCAACCTTGCCGACACGCCACCGGCAG
>JBIITU010000061.1:0-12071 GCA_044340335.1 Steroidobacteraceae bacterium | reverse complement strand
CACGGCGAATGCCTCGTTGAACGCCGTGTCCCCCGGCACATACACGACCTGGTGCGCCAGCTCGTGGAACAGCGTGCCGATCGCATCCTCGGTGCCGCCGCGCAGCATCGAACTGACGATGGGATCGGAGAACCGGCCGAGCGTCGAATAGGCCGCGACCCCGCCCACGGTGACGTCATCGCCGCGGCGCGCGAGGCGCGAAGCGAAGGTACGCGCCGCCCGCTCGTCGAAATAGCCGCGATACGCGACGCAGCCAGCCACGGGGAAACACCACTCGCGCGGCCGCACCGAGAACTCCGGCACCGCCACCACGCTCCAGACCACGAACGGGCGCTGGATGTCGGCCCAGCTGCGATAGCTCGCGTTGTCGGGCAGGCCGAGTTCGCGACTCGCGAACTCGCGCGCCGCGCGCAGTTGCGTCAGCTGCGCGCGCAGCGCCGCATGCTGCTCGATGGCGCGCTCCAGCGGCACGCGGCTCGACATCAGTTCGGAATGGCCGCGCGCCGCCTGCAGCAGATAACCGGCGCCGCAACCGCTCGATGCCGCTGCGACCACGAGCCCGGCGGCCAGCCTGACCCCGGCTCGCCACCCGCGATGCGCGCGCTTACCATGCATGCATGAAAGTCTATCTGGTCGGCGGCGCGGTGCGGGACGAGCTGCTCGGTCGCGCCGTGGGCGAGCGCGACTGGGTCGTGGTCGGCGCGACGCCGGCCGAGCTCGAGGCGCAGGGCTTTCGCGCCGTCGGTCGCGAGTTCCCGGTGTTCCTGCACCCGACGACGCACGAGGAATATGCGCTCGCGCGCCTCGAACGCAAGGTTGCGCCAGGCTATCGCGGCTTCGTCGCCGAGTTCTCGCCGACGGTCACGCTGGAGGACGACCTGCGGCGCCGCGACCTGACCATCAACGCGATCGCGCGCGCTGACGACGGCACGCTGGTCGACCCGCATGGCGGCCAGCGCGACCTCGCGGCGCGCGTGCTGCGGCACGTCTCGCCGGCCTTCGCCGAGGATCCGGTGCGCATCCTGCGGCTCGCGCGCTTCGCGGCGCGCTTCGCGCCACTGGGTTTCACGGTCGCACCCGAAACCACCGCGCTGATGCGCGCCATGGTCGAGAGCGGCGAAGTCGACGCGCTGGTGCCCGAGCGCGTCTGGAAGGAAACCGAGAAGGCGCTGGGCGAACCGCGCCCCGACGCGTTCATCGAAGTGCTGCGCAGCTGCGGCGCGCTGGCGCGGCTGATGCCGGAGGTCGACGCGCAGTTCGGCGTGCCGCAACCGGAACGCTGGCATCCGGAGATCGACACGGGCGTGCACCTGCTGATGACGCTGCGCATCGCGGCAGCGCGCGGCGCGGGCGCAGCGGTCTGCTTCGCGCTGCTCATGCACGACGCCGGCAAGGCGCTGACGCCGGCCGCGCGCCTGCCGAGCCATCCGGGCCACGAGAACGCCGGGCTGCCGCGGGTCGAGCAGCTCTGCGACCGGTTGCGCGTGCCGACCGCGTTCCGCGAGCTCGCGCTGCTCGCGACGCGCTTCCATACCCACGTGCATCGCGCGCTGGAGCTGCGCGCCACCACGGTGCTCGAGCTGCTCGAGCACGCCGACGCCTTGCGCCGCCCGGAGCGCTTCATGCAGCTGCTCGAGGTCTGCGAATGCGATGCGCGCGGCCGCGCCGGTCTCGAGGATCGCGAGTATCCGCAGCGCGCGCTGCTCGAGCAGATGCAGGTCGTCGCGGCGGCGGCACAGCTGACGGACGCCGAGCGCGCGCAGCTGCGCGGCCCCGCTTACGGCGATGCGCTGCGGCGCCGCCGGCTGGATGCGATCGCGGCGCTGCGCCCGGTCAGATGAACACGAGGACGATGAAGCCGGCGAGCAGCAGCCGGTAGATCGTGAACGGCAGGAAGCCGATCTTCGCGATGAACTTCAGGAAGAACGCGATGCAGAAGTATCCGACCACGGCCGAGACCACGACGCCGGTCAGGATCGACGCCAGCGGCGGCGTCACGGTCGCTTCCCCGCTCACAAGCTTGTAGCCCTCATAGCCACCGGCGAGCGCGATGCCCGGCACCGACAGCAGGAACGCGAAACGCGCCGCGGCCTCGCGCGTCAGCCCCAGCGACAGCGCAACCGTCATCGTGATGCCCGAGCGCGACGTGCCCGGCACGAGCGCCAACGCCTGGCCACAGCCGATCAGCAGCGCCTCGCCCAGCGACAGGTCGGTCTCGCGGCGGTTGCGCTTGCCGTAACGGTCGGCCAGATACAGCACGACGCCGAACACCGCGAGCTGGAACGCAACGACGAACGGGCTGCGCAACTGCTCTTCGATGAAGCCGGCGAAGGTCAGACCGGCGAGGCCGACCGGTATCGTGCCGACGGCCAGGTTGAAAGCCATGCGCCCGGCCACGTCCTGGCGATCACCAGAGATGTAACGGAAGAAGCCGCCGACCAGCGGCACCAGGTCGGCGCGAAAATACGTGAGCACGGCAATCAGAGTGCCGACGTGCACCGCGACGTCGAACGCGAGGCCCTGGTCTTCCCAGCCGAGCAGCTGCGGCACCAGCACGAGATGCCCGGAACTCGAGATCGGCAGGAACTCCGCAAGTCCCTGGATGATCGCAAGGATCGCCGCCTGCCACCACGTCATGTCCATCGCTGTCGTTGCCTCTTCACAGGGAGTCGCGCAAGTCCTGCAGCCGCAAGCCGCGCAGCGGCGCATCCCAGCCGCGCGTCAGCACCATCACCTTGACCGCCTCGCCCATTTCGCCGGGCAACAGCAGTCGCTTCAAGCCCTGCATCGCGGCCAGATGCCGCACCGGCACCGCGCCCGCGGCAGCGCCGCCGCCCACGCCGTCGTCGAGCGCCTCCGGCAACGTTTCCGCAGCCAGCGACTCGACGCCGAGCGCCAGCAGCCAGGCCGCCTGGGTCGCAAAGCCGGCTACCGCGAGGCCAGCGGCATCCGCGGCTTCGGCGACCCGCGTGAAGTCGACCCAGGCCGTGATGTCGCTGAGCCCCGGATGCAGGAACGGATCGTGGTGCGCATGCTGCCGGAAATGGCAGCGCAGCGTGCCGTCGAGCCGCTGCGGATGATAGTAATGCGGGCGCGGCAGGCCGTAATCGACCAGGATCACAACTCCGCGCTCGAGGCGCTCGGCCAGGCTCTGCACCCAGGCGTCGACGCGCGGTGCGATCTCGCCGCAATAGCCGTCGGGCAGCGCGGCACCCAGCCCGTCCAGCGTGCGCTCGACCTCATCGCTCCAGGCAACATCCTGCGGATCGGCGCCATCCACTGCGCGCGGCGCCCAGACGAACTCGCCGCCGCGCAGCGCAACGCCCAGCCGCTGCGGTCGACCGCCCCGCAGCACGAAGCGATCGCAGGGCAGCGCATCGAGCAGCTCGTTGGCGAACACCACGCCGACGTGGCGCTCGGGAAAGCCGTCGAGCCAGGCGGCGCGCGCCGCGATGGCGTCCCCGGCGCGCGCGAGCTCCGCGCGCTGACGCTCCCGCAGGTCGGCGCTGACTTCGAGGATCGCGTAGCGATCGGGCAGCGTCCCGAGGCGCGCGAGCTCCTCGAGCGCGACGCGCGCAAAACGGCCCGAGCCCGCGCCGACCTCGAGCACGTCGCCGCCGGTCACGGCGAGCACGTCCGCGAACTGCCGCGCCAGCGCGCGCGCAAACAGCGGCGTGATCTCAGGCGCGGTGACGAAGTCGCCAGCCGCGCCGAACTTCGCGGCCCCGGCGCTGTAGTAGCCCTGGCCCGGCGTGTACAGCACGGCATCCATGTAGTCGTCGAACGGGAGCCAGCCGCCCGCGGCATCGAGCCGCGCGCGCAACGTCGCGCGCAGCGCCGCGACATGGTCCGCGGCATCGGGCGTCAGCACAGGCAGCGTTGTGACGGACGCGCCCCTCGTCATAGAGTGCGCCCATCATGACGCTCCAGAATCCGCCCCAGTCGCATCCGCCCGGCGCCGTCGCGCCAAACCCGCCGCTTGCAGGCCAGGTCGCGCTGATCACCGGCGCCGCGCGCCGCGTCGGCGCGGAGATCGCACGGGCGCTGCAGCGCTGCGGCGCGAACGTCGTGATCCACTGCAACCGCTCGCGCGGCGAGGCCGATGCACTCGCCGCCGAACTCGATGCACTGCGCCCCGGCAGCGCGCTCGTGCTGCAGGCCGACCTGCTCGCCCGCGGCACGCCGGCGAGCCTGGTCGACGCGACGCTCGCGCACTACGGCCGGCTCGATATCCTCGTCAACAACGCCTCGACCTTCTATCCGACACCGTTCGGCGAGATCACCGAGGCGCAGTGGGATGACCTGATGGGCTCCAACCTCAAGGCACCGCTGTTCATGGCGCAGGCGGCGCTGACGCCGCTGCGGCTCGCGCGCGGACTGGTCATCAACATCGTCGACATCCACGGCATGCGGCCGCTGCGCCGCTACCCGGTCTACAGCGCCGCGAAGGCGGGGCTGATCATGCTGACGAAATCGCTGGCGCGCGAGATGGGCCCGCAGGTGCGCGTCAATGGCATCGCGCCGGGCCCGGTCATGTGGCCCGAAGACGGCACGGCCGACAGCGACCTGCAGCGCAAGATCGTCGACCGCACCGCGCTGAAGCGCTCGGGCTCGGCGGCCGACATCGCGCGCGCCGCGGTGTTCTTCGCGACCGAAGCGCCGTTCGTGACCGGGCAGATCCTGGCGGTCGATGGCGGCCGCAGCGTCGGCTGGTAGCGCGCCGGTCACAGCTCGACGCGCTGCATCGCGTGGTCGCGCGGGAAGCGCGCCCACAACTCGGCCATGGTCGCGCCCTCGGTCGGGTGGCGCACGTCCGGCGCGATCTCGGCCATCGGCCCCAGCATGTAGGGACGGCGCAGCAGGTCCGGGCGCGGCAGCGTCAGGCCGGGCCGCGCGCAGACCAGATCGCCGAACAGCAGGATGTCGAGGTCCATGCTGCGCGGCGCCCACTTCGGCGCGTCGCGCTCACGACCACACAGGCCTTCGATGCGCTGCAGCTCGGCGATCACGGCGTCGACGTCGAGCACCGTATCGAAGCCCACGACCAGATTGATGAAGTCGGGGCCGTCGAAGCCGACGGCGCGGTTCTGCCACGCCGCCGAGGACACCATGGGGTCGAAGCTGCGCGCGAGTTCATCGCAGGCGCGGCGCAGGTTGAGCTCCGGCTCGACGTTGCTGCCGGCGGCGACGAACACCTGGGTCATGCGGGTCGCCGGCGCGCGCGTCAGCGCGCGAGGTCCGCGCGCGTGCGCTCGATCGCCACGCCGACGTCGCGCGAGCCGCGGATCGCGCCCGGCTTGTTGATCGACAGCCGGATCCACTCGACGCCGAACTCCTCGAGCACGAGCAGCGCGACGCGGTGCGCCAGCGTCTCGACCAGCTGGAACTCCGATGCGCCGACGTAAGCGATGATGCGCTTCGAGACTTTCTTGTAATCGAGCGTGTCGGCGACGTCGTCGCGTTCGGCCGCGCGGCGGCAGTCGACCGGCAGTTCGAAGTCGATGACGACCTTCTGCCGGATGCGCCGCTCCCAGTCGATGAAGCCGATCAGGCACTCGACCTCGAGGCCGCGCAGGAAGATCCGGTCGCCGCTGTGTGTGTTCGTCATGTGGATGGCAGGCTCGCGAGCGGCCACTGCGCGCGGGCGCGGATCGCGAGCGGTTCGTGTTCACCGGCCACGAGCCGCGCGAGTCCCGCCACCGCGATCATGGCTGCGTTGTCAGTACAGAATTCGAGGCGCGGATAATACACGCGCACGCCGCGCCGACTCGCGCCGGCATCGAGCGATTCGCGCAGCCGCCGGTTGGCGCTGACGCCGCCCGTGACGACCAGCGCGCGGTGGCCGGTTTCGTCCAGCGCGCGCAGCGCCTTGCCGACCAGGGTGTCGACGATGGCCGCCTGCACCGAGGCGGCGATGTCAGCGGCCGGCAGCGGCGCATCCGCCTGCACCGCGAGCCGCACCGCCGTCTTGAGGCCCGAGAAGCTGAACTCGAGCCCGGGCCGATCGAGCATCGGCCGCGGCAGCGCGAGCGCGTCGGCCCGGCCCGAGGCGGCGAGCCGGGCGAGCTGCGGCCCGCCGGGATACGGCAGGCCGAGCAGCTTCGCGCTCTTGTCGAAGGCCTCGCCGGCGGCATCGTCGCGGGTCTCACCGAGCACCCGATAGCGGCCGACGCCCTCGGCCTCGATCAGCATCGTATGGCCGCCCGACACCAGCAGCGCCAGATGCGGCAGCGGCGGCGGATCCGGCTCGAGGGTCGGGGCCAGCAGGTGACCCTCGAGATGGTGCACGCCGATCGCGGGAACGCCCCAGGCGAACGCCAGCGAACGCCCCAGGGCGGCGCCCGTCAGCAGCGCGCCAATCAGGCCGGGACCGGCCGTGAACGCGACGCCATCGATGGACGCTGGCGGCGCGCCCGCCGCAGCCAGCACCCGCTCGATCATGGGCAGCAGCCGCCCGACGTGGTCGCGGGAGGCGAGCTCGGGCACGACCCCGCCGTAGGCCTGGTGCAGGTCGATCTGGCTGTAGACCTCGTGCGCGAGCAGGCCGTCAGCGGCATCCAGCACCGCCACGGCCGTCTCGTCACAGGAAGTTTCGATCGCAAGCACCCGCATCGCAGCATGATAGCGGCTCGCGCGCGGTCTCTTGCGCAGGTCCGTCGGCATCATTAGAATGCGCGCCCCTGTGTCGACAGCTGCTTAGAAAAAAGTCAGGCTTTTCAAAGAGTTGAGGTTTCGATGCCCAGCGTCCGTGTCCGCGAGAACGAGTATTTCGACGCCGCCCTGCGCCGTTTCAAGCGTGCGTGCGAGAAGGCAGGCGTGCTGACGGAGCTGCGCCGCCGCGAGTTCTATGAAAAGCCGACCCAGGAGCGCAAGCGCAAGAAGGCTGCCGCCGTGAAGCGGCACCAGAAGCGCAACACGCGCAGCGCGCCCGCCGCGCGCTGAGGCCTGCCGTCGCCGTGACGCTCAAAGAGCGCATCACCGAAGACATGAAGACCGCGATGCGTTCCGCCGAAAAGGAGCGCCTCGGGGTCATTCGCATGCTGCAGGCCGCCATCAAGCAGCGCGAAGTCGACGAACGCATCACGCTCGACGATGCGCAGGTCCTCGCAGTGCTCGAGAAAATGCTCAAGCAGCGCCGCGAGTCGATCACGCAGTACGAGGCGGGCGGCCGCGCCGACCTCGCCGCGAAAGAATCGGCCGAGATCAGCGTGCTGCAGGCCTACATGCCGGCGCAGCTGTCGGAATCCGAGCTCGATGCACTGATCGCCGCGGCGATTGCCCAGACCGGGGCGGCCTCCGTCAAGGACATGGGCAAGGTCATGGGCATCGTCAAGTCGCAGGCCGCCGGCCGCGCCGACATGGGCGCCGTCGGCGCCCGCATCAAGGCCCGCCTCGGCGGCTGAGCCGCCGCGCGCCGACGCCGGTTCGCCGCGTCCCGCAGCGGGTAAGCTGCGCACATGGCGGGGCTGATCCCACAATCCTTCATCGACGAGCTCGTCGCGCGCACCGACATCGTCGAACTGATCGGCAGTCGCGTGCCGCTGAAGAAAGCCGGTCGCGAGTTTCGCGCCTGCTGCCCGTTCCACAACGAGAAAACGCCGTCGTTCTGGGTCAGCCCCGACAAGCAGTTCTACCACTGCTTCGGCTGCGGCGCGCACGGCACGTCGCTCGGCTTCCTGATGAATTACGACCGCATGACCTTTCCCGAGGCGGTCGAGGAACTGGCCGAGCGCGCCGGCGTCGAGATCCCGCGCGAGGCGCGTCGCGACGACGAGCGCGCGCCGTCTGAGCCGCTCTATGAGCTGAACGGGCGCGTCGCTGCGTTCTATGCCGAGCAGCTCGGCCGCGATGCGAAAGCGCGCGACTACGCACAGCGCCGCGGTCTCGAACCCGCGACGCTCAAGCACTGGCAGATCGGCTACGCGCCGAACAGCTGGAACGAAGTGCTGCGGCGCTTCGGCGGCGGCGAGCGCGAACGCCGCGCGCTGGCGGACTGCGGCCTCGTGATCGAACGCGATGCGAGTTCGGTGCAGGGCAGCGACAAGTACTACGACCGCTTCCGCGACCGGCTGATGTTCCCGATCCGCGATGCGCGGGGCCGCGTGATCGCGTTCGGCGGCCGCATCATCGACCAGGGCGAGCCGAAGTACCTGAACTCGCCCGAGACCGCGCTGTTCCACAAGGGCCGCGAACTCTATGGTCTGTACGAGACGCGCCGCGGCGAAACGGCCGGACAGGCGCGCGCAAAGCTCACCCGGCTGCTGGTGGTCGAGGGCTACATGGACGTCGTGCGGCTGCACCAGGCCGGCGTCAACTACGCCGTTGCGACTCTGGGCACCGCGACCACGCCCGAACACTTGAAGCGCATGTTCCGCCTCGTCAGCGAAGTGGTGTTCTGCTTCGACGGCGATCGCGCCGGCCGCGCGGCGGCCTGGCGGGCGCTCGGCAATGCGCTGCCCGAGGCGCGCGAAGGCCGCGAGATCCGCTTTCTGTTCCTGCCTGACGGCGAAGACCCGGACAGCCTGGTCGGCAAGGAAGGCCGCGCCGCATTCGAGGCGCGCTTCGCGACGGCGCTGCCGCTGTCCGAGTACCTGGTGCACGAGCTCGGCGAGCAGTTCGACCTCGCGCACGCCGACGGCCGCGCCCGCTTCGCGGCTGCGGCGCAGCCGCTGCACGCCAAAGTGCCCGAAGGGGTGTTCCGCGAACTGTTGCTGGGTCGGCTGGCCGAGGCGATCGGATTGTCTGCCGACCGGCTGGGCGCGCTGTGGAGTGGCGCCGGCGACGCGCGCGGTGGCGCCGCCCCGAACCGCGATGAGCGCGGCCCCTCAGGGCGTGACAATACCGCCCCGCGCCGCAGCAGCAGCAGCGCAGGCGGCGCGGCCGGGCGCGGCAGCCTCGTGCGGCAGGCCGTGACACTGCTGGTGCACTTTCCGGCGGCGGCGCGCGGCGTCGCGGCGGGCGTCATCGACGCGCTCGAGCCGCTCGGCCAGCCCGGCATGCCGCTGTTGCGCGAACTGCTGGCGCAGCAGCGCGAGGAGCCGTGCGAATCGACCGGGCAGCTGCTCGAGCGCTGGCGCGAACGCCCCGAACTCGCCCAGCTCGCCAGACTCGCGCAAGTGCCGATGTTGCTGGCGGACGTGCCCGCCGCGGGCATGGAGCTGCAACAGCTGCTCGGTCGCCTGGCGGACGAAGGCCAGCGCGCGCGGATCGACGAACTGCTCGAGATCGATCGAGACCGCGGCTGGTCAGAGCTGGAAATGATTGAATTTCAAAAGCTTATGACAAATCGCGGGGCCGGGAGCAGCACTCCGCCAGCGTCCGGCCCGAATCGACCCCGCGGCCCGGGCCCGGGCCGCTGATCCAGACCCGCAACCCCAGGGAATCTGGCGGCGCGTTCAAGGTCTCAGTATTATTAGCGGTTCACTACACGAAAGCCGCCGGCCACGCGACCGGTGGTCGCGGCCGCCACCTCTGCCCGCACGGATCAGCGCCAGCACATGACACGTAAAGCCAAGCCCTCGACTCCCGCCCGCAAGCCCAGCCGCGCCGAGAAGCCCGCCAAGCCCACGGCCAAACCCGTAGCAGCCAAGGCCGCGACCAGGAAAGCCGCGCCTGCCAAGCCCGCGGCCAAGCCGGTACCCGCCAAAGCGGTGCCCGTGAAAGCCGCCGCCGTGAAGCTGCCGCCCGCCGCCAAGGCCGCGCCCGCCAAGGTGGCCGAACCCGCCAAGCCGGGCAAGGACAAACCCGCTGCCATCGCACCGGCCAAGGCCGCGGTAGCGCCCGCAGCGACACCCGTGCCGGCGGCAAGAGCCAAGGACGCCGAAGGCCGCAAGGCCGCGGCCGCCGCAGCGGCCGTGCCGCTGCCGCGCGTGCCGGCGATTCCGGAAGATCGCCAGTCGCAGCTCAAGCAGCTGATCGCACTCGGCAAGGAACAGAGCTACCTGACCTACTCGCAGGTCAACGACTACCTGCCGAGCGAGATCGTCGATCCCGAGCAGATCGAAGAGATCGTCAACACGATCAACGACATGGGCATCCCGGTGTACGAGAAGGCGCCGGACAGCGAGTCGCTGCTCGCGTCGGAGCCCTCGGCACCCTCGGACGAAGAAGCGATCGAGGAAGCGGCCGCGGCGCTGGCCGCGCTCGATGCCGAACTTGGCCGCACCACCGATCCCGTGCGCATGTACATGCGCGAGATGGGCACGGTCGAACTGCTGACGCGCGAGGGCGAGATCCGTATCGCCAAGCGCATCGAGGAAGGCCTCGATGCCGTGCGCGCGCAGCTCGCCATGTATCCGGCGACGCACGAGTACATCCTGCGCGCCTACGAGCCGGTCAAGGCGGGCCAGGCCCGCCTGGTCGACATCATCGTCGGCTTCATCGATCCGAACGCGCCCGATGTCATCGCGCAGCCGCAGAACCCGACCAAGGTCGAGGTGGCGGACGCGGCCGCCGAAGCCGAGACCGAGGAAGAGAGCGAGGACGGCGACAGCGAGGAAGAAGCCGTCGACACCGGCCCGGATCCGGAAGAGGCGGCGCGCCGCTTCGCGTCGATCCAGAAGCTGCATGCGCAGGTGCTGGGCTCGCTCGAGAAGGCCGGCGCCGAAGATCCCAAGACCGTCAAGCTGCGCCGCAAGCTCGCCGACGAGTTCATGGAGCTCAAGCTGTCGCCGCGCATGTTCGAGGCGCTGATCGCCAACCTGCGGCTGCACGTCAACGAAGTGCGGCTGCTCGAGCGCGAGATCATGACCTACGCGGTGCGTGATGCCGGCATGCCGCGCAAGGAATTCATCACCACGTTCCCGAAGAACGAGACCAGCAACCGCTGGCTGCAGAAGCACATGAAGGCCGGCAAGAAGTATTCCGCCGGCCTCGCGAAGTTCAAGGACGACATCGAGAAGCGCCAGCAGCGCCTGCTCGAGATCGAGCAGCTGCGCCACCTGTCGATCGGCGACATCAAGGACATCAACCGCGAAGTGTCGATCGGCGAAGCCAAGGCGCGCCGCGCGAAGAAGGAAATGGTCGAGGCGAACCTGCGCCTCGTGATCTCGATCGCGAAGAAGTACACGAACCGCGGCCTGCAGTTCCTCGACCTGATCCAGGAAGGCAACATCGGCCTGATGAAGGCCGTGGACAAGTTCGAATATCGCCGCGGCTACAAGTTCTCGACGTATGCAACCTGGTGGATCCGCCAGGCCATCACGCGCTCGATCGCCGACCAGGCGCGCACCATTCGCATCCCGGTGCACATGATCGAGACCATCAACAAGCTGAACCGCATTTCGCGGCAGATGCTGCAGGAGATGGGCCGCGAGCCGACGCCGGAAGAACTCGCCGTGCGCATGGAGATGCCCGAGGACAAGGTCCGCAAGGTGCTGAAGATCGCGAAGGAACCGATCTCGATGGAAACGCCGATCGGCGACGACGAGGATTCGCACCTCGGCGACTTCATCGAAGACACCTCGGTAGCCTCGCCGATCGACCAGGCGACCATGGAGTCGCTGCGCGAGACCACCCACTCGGTGCTGGCGCAGCTGACGCCGCGCGAGGCCAAGGTGCTGCGCATGCGCTTCGGCATCGACATGAACACCGACCACACGCTCGAGGAAGTCGGCAAGCAGTTCGACGTCACGCGCGAGCGCATCCGCCAGATCGAAGCCAAGGCGCTGCGCAAGCTGCGCCACCCGAGCCGCAGCGAACAGCTGCGCAGCTTCCTGGTCGACGAATAGCGCATCGCCGGGGCGGACCCGGCGAGCTGCGGAAACTGCGCATGCCTGCGGGCGCCCGTGAGCCTAGGCTGGGAGATTCCACCCCGGCTGCTGCTTACGGAGCCCCGCAGTGACCAGACGCAAGACCTCCAGGCCCCGGGCGCGGGCCCGGGCCGTTGCCTCAGGCGACATCGCACCCCAGCTCGCTCCCGCCGCACTCGCCCGCTACAGCGCGCGCGAATCCGCCACGGCGGCGAACACGGCCACGGCGCAGGCATTGGCCGACATCGCGCATCTCGACCACGGCGCAACGAACGGCGCCGGCGCCACGGATCTCGAGGCCGTCATCGGCGGCGCCTCGCC
>JBIITU010000459.1:0-2640 GCA_044340335.1 Steroidobacteraceae bacterium | reverse complement strand
TGCGGCGTCGCAACCGCGACGCGCGCAGCGCGCAACGCGACCTCGACGACGCCGAGCTCGCGCCCGACTGGCGCAGCGGCGGCTATCCCTATCGCCACCTGATGTCCCGCGACCGCTACGAGGAGCAGAAGTACCGGCTGCAGGTCGAGCTGCTGAAGCTGCAGGCCTGGGTCAAGGAATCCGGTGAGCGCATCGTGATCCTGTTCGAGGGTCGCGATGCCGCCGGCAAGGGCGGCGCGATCAAGCGCTTCATGGAGCACCTGAATCCGCGCGGTGCGCGCGTCGTCGCGCTCGAGAAGCCGAGCGAGGTCGAGCGCGGCCAATGGTACTTCCAGCGCTACGTGCAGCACCTGCCGACCCGTGGCGAGATCACGATGTTCGACCGCTCCTGGTACAACCGCGCCGGCGTCGAACGAGTCATGGGCTTCTGCAGCGACGCCGAGTACGCGCAGTTCGTGCGCGAGACACCGGAGTTCGAGCGGCACCTCGTGCGCAGCGGCCTGAACCTGTTCAAGTTCTGGTTCTCGGTCAGCCAGCCCGAACAGCGCCGCCGCTTCAAGGAGCGGCGCTCGCATCCGCTCAAGCAATGGAAGCTGAGTCCGGTCGACCTGGCCTCGCTCGACAAGTGGGACGACTACACGCGCGCCAAGGAAGCGATGTTCTTCCACACCGACACGGCAGATGCCCCCTGGACGGTCATCAAGTCGGACTGCAAGAAGCGCGCGCGGTTGAACGCGATGCGCTACGTGCTGCACAGCCTGCCGTATGCGAACAAGGATGAAGCCGCGATCGGCGCGATCGATCCACTGCTGGTCGGGCGCGCCAACGTGGTCTACGAGCGGGGCGAGCGTCCCGCACTGCCCGGCGCCTGACGCCAGCCGACCCGCTCGCGCACCCGATCAGCCGCCAGCGGCGACGCCGCCGCGCGTGCCCCTGAGACGCTTGATCGCCGCGAGCGCGACGACGACGAGCCCACCGGCGATCACGCCGGTCAGCGCATCGGCCAGCAGCGAGACCAGCGTGGCAGCGGCACCCGCCATGCCCGCGGTGAGCGCGACCACCGCGTGGTGCAGGAACGGCAGACCGTGCAGCAGGATGCTGCCGCCGACCAGGAACATCGCCGCAGTGCCGGCGATCGCCAGGCCCTTCATGAACTTCGGCGCCGCGACCAGGATGCCGCGACCGATCGAGCGCAGTGCAGCGCTGACGCTGCGCGTCAGGTGCAGGCCGAGGTCGTCGAGCTTGACGATGCCGGCGACCAGGCCGTAAACGCCGACCGTCATCAACGCCGCGATCGCCGTCAGCACCGACAGCTGCGTCATGAACGGCTTGTCGCTGACGGTGCCCAGCGCGATCACGATGATCTCGGCCGACAGGATGAAATCCGTGCGGATCGCGCCCTTGATCTTGTCTTTCTCGAGCGCGACGAGATCGACGTTCTCGTCGATGACGGCCGCGCGCAGCGCGGCACGGTGCGCCGCGCTGTCGTGCTTGTGGAACAGCTTCTCGACGACCTTTTCGAAGCCCTCGTAGCACAGGAAGGCGCCGCCGATCATCAGCAGCGGCGTCACCGCCCAGGGAGCGAGCGCGCTGATCGCGAGCGCAGCTGGCACGAGGATCAGCTTGTTGACCACCGACCCCTTGGCGACGCCCCACACGACCGGCAGTTCCCGATCGGCGCGCACGCCTGAAACCTGCTGCGCGTTCAGCGCCAGATCGTCGCCGAGCACGCCGGCTGTTTTCTTGGTGGCGACCTTGGTCAATGCGGCGACGTCGTCCAGGATGGACGCGATGTCATCGATCAGTGCGAGCAGACTGCTTCCGGCCAACGAGGGTATCTCCTGCGGTTGATGCGGGCGCGCAACGATAACAGTTCGCCGGACTCTGCCGAATGTGACGCCGCCGGCTTCCCGGCAGCCCGGTGCTGGAGTAGCTTGGCTGCATGAAGCGCTTCTTCGATCGCCTGCTGCAGCGCAATGCGACCGGGCCCGAGCCAAAAGCGGCGCGGCCGTCCGATGCCGCGCGCACGGGCACGCACGCCGTGAAGCGCGAGCTGCCGCGGGTCAACGCCTACCAGGCTGTCGAAATCGCGCCGTGCCTTAAGGCCTGCGATGCGGCGCGCGAGATCTCGGGCACACGCTTCCTCGCCCGCCGCGCGCCCGTGCTGCCGCTGGGCATCTGTGATCGCAAGGAAGCCTGCACCTGCCGCTTCCGCAAGCATGACGACCGTCGCGTCGGTCCGCAGCGCAATCCCTATGCCTCGGAACTGGTACGGGCATATCCGGGCCAGGACCGCCGCGGCAACCGCGGCCGGCGCAGCAGCGATCGCTGAGCGCGCGGCGCGGGCCCGCTGCCGCCGGCTCAGGCCGGCTGGAACGCGGCGCGGTGCTCGCGGATGAAGCCCTCGACCGTCACCGGGTCGCGCCCGGTCACGTCACGAAACGTGGTGGTCGGCACCGAGACATAGCCTTTCGCAATCTCGGCGAAGATGTCGCAGACCGCATCGAGATGCCACTGGCTCTTCAGGAACTGGCCGAGGAAGGCCCGATACGCTGCCGGATCCTGCGGCACGTACTGCACGGGGCGACCGAGCACGCGGGTGAAGATGGCGGCGACGTCATGGAAGCTCATGCGATCCGG
>JBIITU010000036.1:0-14742 GCA_044340335.1 Steroidobacteraceae bacterium | reverse complement strand
TCATCATCGAGACAGGGTGCTATGCTCGAACCCAGCGCCCACCGCAAGAGGTTGACACCCGTCAATGACGCCGCCGCCACGTCCGCCCCGCAAGGCTCCCGCCCGCAAGAAAGCCACGTCGAGCAAGAAATCCACCGGCAGGAAAGTCACGGCGGCAGCTCGGCCCAAGCGGGCAGTCGGCGGCAAGACGGCAGCCGTGGCCCAGCCCGCCGCGCGGCCCGCGTCCCGGGCTGCCTCGCGCACTGACAAGCTGGTCAGGCTGGTGCAGGCCGCGCTCGATGACATGAAGGCCGTCAACGCCCGCGTGCTCGACGTGCGCGGCCAGAGCGACATCGCCGATTTCATGGTCGTGGCCAGCGGCAATTCGGATCGCCACGTCAAGGCGATTGCCGACCGCGTCGTGCAGCAGGCCAAGGCGGCCGGCGTGCGGCCCTGGGGCATCGAGGGCGAGCGCGACGGCGAGTGGGTGCTGGTCGATCTGCCCGACGTGCTGGTGCACGTGATGTTGCCGCGGGCGCGCGAATTCTATGCGCTCGAACAGCTGTGGGAGCCGGTGCGCAGTGCGCAGCGTCCACGCGCATCGCAGCGACGCTCCTAGCGTTCAACGGCGTTAGCCTTGCGCCTGCGGCTGCTCGCGGTCGGAACGCGCATGCCCGACTGGGTTGCGGCGGGCTGCGCTGAATACACCAAGCGCATCGCCGGACCGCTGCATTTCTCGCTGCAGGAAATCGAACCTTCGCGCCGCGGCGCGAGCGGCGCCACGGCACGTGCGATCGAAGAGGAGGGCGAGCGTCTCCTCGCGGCAACGCGCGCGGGCGAGTTCGTCGTTGCGCTCGATGAACGTGGCCGCGAGTGGTCGACGCGCGAGCTCGCCGACTGGCTCGCGCAGCGCATGCAGCAGGGCCAGGACGTGGCCCTGCTGGTCGGCGGCGCCGATGGGCTCAGCGCGGCGACGCTGCAGCGCGCTGACCAGCGCTGGTCGCTGTCGCGGCTGACGCTGCCGCATCCGCTGGTGCGCGTGCTGGTCGCCGAGCAGCTGTATCGGGCCCACAGCCTGCTGCACAACCACCCGTATCATCGCGCCTGATGACCACTGCACTCGCTCCCTGCCTGGTTCTGGCATCGGCCTCGCCGCGGCGCTCCGCGCTGCTGGCGCAGATCGGCGTGCCGCACCGGGTGGATGCGGCCCACATCGACGAAAGCGTGCGCAGCGGCGAGTCGCCGCAGCAGTATGTCGAGCGCCTCGCGGCCGGCAAGGCCGCCGCGATCGCGGCCCAGTCGCAGCGCAGCCAGGGCCTGCCGGTACTGGGCGCCGACACCTCGGTGATCCTCGGCGAGCGCATCTTCGGCAAACCGGCGTCCGTCGACGCCGCGCTCGAGATGCTGGGCGCGCTCGGCGGACGCACGCATGAGGTGCTGTCGGCCATCGCGCTGTGCGATGCGCGCGGCCTGCATACGCGCGTCAGCCGGACGCGCGTGACGCTGCGGCCGATCAGTGAACGCGAGATCCGCGCCTACTGGGCGAGCGGTGAACCGCGCGACAAGGCGGGCGGGTATGCGATCCAGGGCCGCGCCGCGATCTTCGTCGAGCATATCGACGGCAGCTATTCGGGCGTCATGGGCTTGCCGCTGTTCGAGACCGCGGCACTGCTGGCGGAGTCCGGCGTGCCGGTCTGGCAGCCAGCGGCGCACGACGCGGTGACCGCATGAGCGCAAACCCGCAGACCGAAATACTGCTCAACGTCGGGCCCCACGAGTGGCGCGGCGCGGTCGTCGATGGCGGCGTGCTGCAGGAAATCCACATCGAGCGCGACAGCCGGCGTGGCCTCGTCGGCAATCTCTACAAGGGCCGCGTGACGCGCGTGCTGCCCGGCATGCAGGCGGCCTTCGTCGACATCGGGCTCGAGCGGACGGCCTTCCTGCACGCCGATGACATCTGGCGCGGCGCGGGCAGCGATGCGCACGACGCCGCGCCGGTGCCGGATATCCGCAAGCTGCTGTCGGGCGGCGACGAGATCCTGGTCCAGGTGCAGAAGGACCCGCTCGGCAGCAAGGGCGCGCGGCTGTCGAGCTATGTCTCGCTGCCCTCGCGCCTGCTGGTGTTCATGCCGCAGGGCAGCGGCATCGGCGTGTCGTCGCGGATCGAGGCCGAGACCGAGCGGTTGCGGTTGCGCAGCGCGCTCGCGGCGATCGTCGCCGACGGCCACATCGGCGGTTACATCCTGCGCACCGCGGCCATCGATGCGACGGCCGAGGAACTTGCCGCCGACCTCGCCTATCTCGAGAAGCTGTGGACCCACGTGCGGCAGCGTGCCGCGCAGTGCAGCGCCGGCCAGCTCGTGCACGAGGACCTGCCGCTGTCGCTGCGCATGCTGCGCGACGAGCTGACGCCGCGCGTCGAGCGCGTGCTGGTCGACGATGCCGCCGAGCACGCGCGCATGCTCGAGTTTGCGCGCCGCTTCAGTCCGCAGGCCGAGGCGCGCATCGTGCTGCACACCGGGCCGCGGCCGCTGTTCGATCTGCATGGCGTCGAGGAGGATCTGCGCCGCGCCCTCGAGCGCAAGGTGCCGCTGCCCTCGGGCGGGCACCTGGTGATCGACCAGACCGAGTCGATGACGACGATAGACGTCAACACCGGCGGCTTCGTCGGCCATCGCGACCTCGAGGACACGATCTACCGCACGAATCTCGAGGCAAGCGTCGCGATCGCGCGCCAGCTGCGGCTGCGCAACATCGGCGGCATCATCATCATCGATTTCATCGACATGACCGACACCGCGCATCGCGAGCAGGTGCTCGAGTCCCTGCAGCGCGCACTGGCGGCGGATCGGGCCCAGACCCAGGTGGCCGGGCTGTCGTCGCTCGGGCTCGTCGAGATGACGCGCAAGCGGACCCGCGAGAGCCTCGAGCATCTGCTGTGCCAGCCCTGCGCGGCCTGCGAGGGGCGCGGATTCGTGCGCACGCCGGAGACGGTCTGCCATGAGATATTCCGTGAGCTGCTGCGGCAGGCCGGGCAGTTCAGCAGCCGCGAGCTGCTGGTGCTCGCGCATCAGGATGTCATCGAACGGCTGCTGGGCGAAGCCGCGACGGCGCTCGCGGAACTCGAGCCGCTGGTCGGGCGTCCAATCCGCCTGCAGAGCGAGTCTCTGTACGATGTCGATCAGTTCGACGTCGTGCTGGCCTGATCGCGCAACCCGCCGGGCGCTGCCGCCCTGGGGTCGAACATGACATTGGCAACCCGTCGGCTGTGGATCGCCGTCGCGTCGGCGGCGGCGCTGGCACTCGCGTTGCTGGCGGCCTACTCGGCGGCGCTGGCACGACTGCCGCAGCAGCGCAGTGCGATCGAGAGCTTCCTGCGCGAGCAGACCGGCTTCGAGCTGCGCTTCGAACGTCTCGCGGTGCAGCTCGGCCTGTATGGCCCGGAAGCCCACTTCGGCGACGTCACGCTGTGGCGCGCCGGCAGCGAGCGGCAGCTGCTGCAGGCACCGGAGCTGGTGGTGCGCTTCGAGACCTGGCGGCTGCTGCGGACCGGCACGCTGCGGCCGGGCCGCATTCTCGTCGTGGGCGCGGAGATCGACGCCGATGCGCTGCGCGAACTCGAGGCAGCGGGGCGGCGCGGCCCGGTGCCGGGTGTGGCGCTGACGCCCGAACAACGGTTGCTGCGGCGGCTCGTGGACCTGGTGCGCGGGCTGCCGCCCGGTCGCATCGAACTCGAAGCGGCCACGCTGCGCGGTTTCGAGCGCGACGCCGATGGCGCCGCCACCGGCCGGCTGGTCAGCCTGCCGCGCCTGGCATTCGAGCGCAGCCCCGGGGCTGCGCGCGTGCATGGCGGCGCTCTGCTGGGTGGTCGACTCGGGCGCAGCATCAACATGGCGCTCGAACTGCGTGGCCTCGATGCTGCGCCGCAGGCGCTCGAAGGCGCGCTGCTGCTGCAGGGGCGCGAACTGCGCGCCGAGGGCTGGTGCGCCGCGCTGGGCCTGCCGCGCGAGGGTTGGCGCGCGACCGCTGACCTGCGCGTGGTGTTGCGGCTGCGGGCCGGCACCGTGCAGGGCGGCAGCGTGACCGCCAGCGGTCGCGACCTGCAGTTGCCGCTCGGCGCGACGCCCAGCAGCACGGCGCGCTACGCGCAGTTCAGCGGCGAGCTCGGTTTCGAGCGCGGGGCACAGGGCGACTGGTCGCTGCGCGGCAGCGACCTGCGGCTTGCCGGCGCCGGTCTGCCCGCAAGGCGCGTCGACTGGAGCGGCAGTCTCGATGCACCGTGGCGCGTGTTGCGCGTCGAGGCCGCGTCACTGCCGCTCGAGTGGCTGCAGCCGCTGCTCGCCTGGCCAGCGCTCGCGAGCCTCGACGGCGACCTCGACGCGCTGCAACTGGAACTGCGGTTCGACGCTGGCGCACTGTCCAGCCGCTATACCGCGCGCGCCGCCGACCTGCGCTGGCGTGGTCCGCAGGGCGACAGCGTGCTCGAGCCGCTGGCGCTGCGGCTCGATGGCGATGCACGGGTTGCGCAGCTCGTGCTCGAGCCCACCGACACCGAGCTGACGCTGCGCGCCGGTGCCGCGGCAGCCGGCGCAGAGCCCGAGCGTTACGCCATCGCGCTGACCGGCGACATCGAGCTGCGCCGCGAGGTCGCCGGCTGGCGCGCCGCGATCCGCTCGCTGCAACTCGCGGAGCGCAGCGCGACGCAGCTGCAACCCAGGATGGATGTCTCGGGCAGCCTGACCGTGCCACGCGAGGGCGACAGCAGCCTCGAGGTCGGCGTGACGCTGCGGCAGCCGCTCGATGCGCGCGAGCTGCCGGCGCTCGATCGGCTGGCGGTCGCCGCGACGTCGGTCGCGGTGCGGGACGTCGCGCTCGCCGGCGGTCGCTTCACGCTGCGTGCCGCGGCCGGCGCCGACGGCGACTGGCGCCTGACCGGCAGCAGTGGCGAACTGGCCGTGACACGGGTCGACGTGACGCCGGGTGCCGGCTGGCCCGCCGTGACGCAGGCCGGCGGGCGTTTGCGCTGGGACGAGCCGCAGTTGCGCTTCGAGTTCGAGCGCGGCGAAGTCGCAGGATTGCGCCTGCTGCGTGGCAGCCTCCAGCGCGGCGCGCGGCCGCGCTGGTCGCTCGGCCTGGAGGGTCCGGTGCAGGCTGCGGTGAGCGCACTGGCTGCGTCGCCGCTGGCGGCGCAGTTGCCGGCGGAGCTGACCGCGATCGGGCTGCAAGGCCCGGCGCGCTTCGAGTTGCAGGTGGAGCCGGCAGTGCCTGCGACGGCTGCCGCGGGTACGGTCGCGCAGCGCGCGCCGGCGCTGCCGCGCTGGTCACTGCAGGCGCGCCTTGCGGGCGTGCGCTGGCCGATGCTGGAACGCGCGCCGCCGATCGAGGCGCTGTCCGGCACCGTGCGCATCGTCGACGGTGCCGTCGAGCCCACCCGGCTGGATGCACGCTGGATGGATCAACCTGTCAGTCTGGTGGCGCAACGCCGGCGCGCGGGGTTGCGCTGGGTGCTGAGCGGTCGCTGGCCGACCGAGAGCATCGCCGGGCTGCTGCCGGGCTACACCGACGGGCGCGCGCAGCTCGGCTGGCGCATCGAAGCTTCCGCCGTGCGCGGTGCCACGGATCGCTGGCGCGTCGAAGCGGCGCTCGAGGATGCGGCGGCGCGGGCGCTGCTCGAGCTGGGCACCGATCGGGCACGCGGCTTCCAGCTGCAGCGCGGCGTCGTGCGTTTCGGTGCCGGCGCGCTGACGCTGCCCGTCGCCGCTGAGCTGCAACTCGCGGGTGCATTGCCGGAGGTGGAGCTGACGCAGCTGGCGCTGCGCTGGAGCGCACTGCGACCGCTGCTGGCCGCCGGCCCTCCGGTCGCCGGTGCGCTCGAGCTGCGGACGCTCGCGCTCGCCGGCGAGTCGCTCGGTCCGGTGCGCGTCAGTTTCGCTGCGGCAGCGGCCGGCGCGGACCTCGTGCTCGACGGCGAACGCATCAGCGGCCGGTTGCAGGCAGCAGCGCCCGATTCCGCAGACCCGCCGCAGATCGCGCTGGCTCGTCTGAGCCTGGCGCGCTTGCCGGGACGCGCGGCGTTGCGCGCGACCGCCAGCGCAGCGCCGTGGTCGTCGACCATCGTCGTCGATGAACTGCGAGTCGGCGCGCGCCTGCTCGGTGCCGTGCGCACCCGCCTGGTGTCCGACGGCGAGCGCCTCGCGCTGCGCGAGCTGCGCTTTTCAGCGGGCGAATGGCTGGCGTCGGGAGCGCTCGACTGCCGCCGTGTCGCGCTGCGCTGCGACGCCCGGCTCGAACTCGCTGGCGGCTCGGCGCGGCCCGCGCTCGACCTGTGGGGTATCGAGGGCGACTTCGATGCGACGAGTGTCGCGGGTAGTGCCACGCTGCGCTGGCCGATCGCCGACAGCGAGCAGGCCTGGGCTGCACTCGATGGCGAACTGGAACTGACTGCGGTGGCGGGCCAGTTGGGCGCACCGGCCCGTGTCGGCCTGCTCGGCGAATCGCGCGCCGCCTGGCCGTGGCGCGAACTTGCGCTCGCCGGCCGTTTCCGCGGTCCCCGGTTCGAGATCCAGCAACTGGCGCTCGAGGGCGAGCAGCGGCTGCTGTTGCGCGGCGATCTGGGCCTGCGCGATGCCCAGGTGCGACTCGAGGGCGAGTGGTGGCCGCAACGCGAGCTGCCGCAGGGGCTGGAGGACTGGCCGGCGGCGCCGACGCTGGCCGCGCTGGCGCGCGCGCTGCGCGGGCGTGACATCGTGCCGCGAGCCGTGCAGGTCGCCGGGTCGCTGGCGGCGCTCGAGTTGCAGCTGCCGCCCCCGTTACCGACAGCCGCTGCACCGCTGCCCTTGCAATCGGCGCCCGCGCCCTGAAGACTTCCGCGCATGCTCGTAGCTGCCATCCAGATGACATCCGCCGCGGCAGTGGCCGACAACCTCGCCGATGCCGCACGGCTGCTGGCCGAGGCGGCCGCGGCCGGTGCGCGCGTTGCGGTACTGCCGGAAAACTTCGCGCTCATGGGGCGTCGGGAGGCCGACAAGCTCGCAGCCGCCGAAGCACCGGGCGATGGCCCGATCCAGGCGATGCTGGCGCAGACGGCGGCGCGACTCGGCCTGTGGATCGTCGCCGGCACGGTGCCGCTGCGGGTCGAGGGCGAGCCGCGCGTCGCGGCGGCCTGTCTCGTCTACGACGAGCACGGCAAGCAGGTCGCGCGCTACGACAAGATCCACCTGTTCGATGTCGACATCCCGGGTCGCGACGAGGCGTATCGGGAATCCGCCAACAACCGCCCCGGCGATGTGGTGGTGGTCGTGGACACCCCCGCCGGCCGGCTCGGCCTCTCGGTTTGCTACGACGTGCGCTTTCCGGAGCTGTTCCGGCAGATGAGCACGGCTGGCGCAACCTGGTTCAGCGTGCCTGCGGCGTTCACGGTGCCGACCGGCGAGGCCCATTGGGAGACGCTGCTGCGCGCCCGCGCAATCGAAAACCTGTGTGGCGTCGTCGCCGCGGCGCAGGTGGGCCAGCATGCCAATGGCCGCGCGACTTATGGGCACAGCATGATCATCGATCATTGGGGCCGCGTGCTCGCGGCCAGGCCGCAGCAGCCCGGCGTGGTGCTGGCCGATTTCGATCCTGTCGCGCAGGCCGAAGCGCGGCAGCGTTTTCCGGCGCTGGCCCACCGGCGTCTCGGCTGCTGATCAGATTCCAAGGAAGACATCGCGCATGGATTCGACCCCCGATTCACTGAGCCTCGCCCGCGCGCTGCTGCTGGCTCCCTCCGGTCTCGACGAGGGCCACATCGATCGCGCGCTCGGCACCTTGCTGGGCGCGTCCATCGACGACGGCGACATCTACTTCCAGCTGTCGCGCGATGAGTCGTGGTCGCTCGAGGATGGCGTCGTCAAGGAAGGCAGCGCGAGCATCGAGCAGGGCGTTGGCGTGCGCGCGCTCGCCGGCGAGAAGACCGGCTTCGCCTACTCCGATGAGATCGTCGTGCCGGCACTCGAGGAGGCCGCGCGCGCCGCGCGCGCGATCGCCACCGCTGGCGGCCACGGTCGCGCGCCAGCGCTGGCGGGGCGCAGTGGCCACCGGCTGTACCTGCCGCAGGACCCGGTTGGTTCGTTGTCGGACGACGACAAGGTCGCCTGGCTGATGCGTGTCGATCGCGAGACGCGCCAGCTCGATCCGCGCATCGTGCAGGTCATGGCGTCGCTGGTCTCCTCGTTCGACGTCATCATGGTGGCAACCGCCGCGGGCACGCTCGCGGCAGATGTCCGGCCGCTGGTGCGCTTCAACGTATCCGTCGTCGTCGAACAGAACGGCCGCCGCGAAGTCGGCTATTCCGGCGCTGGTGGCCGTTACTCGCTGGCTGATCTGGTGGCGGCCGATCGTCCGCTCGAGCTCGGCCGCGAGGCGCTGCGACAGGCCCTCGTGAACCTCGAGGCGGTGCCGGCGCCGGCAGGCTCGATGACGGTCGTGCTCGGCGCGGGTTGGCCAGGCATCCTGCTGCACGAGGCGATCGGCCACGGCCTCGAGGGCGACTTCAACCGCAAGGGCACCTCGGCATTCTCGGGTCGCGTCGGCGAGCGCGTCGCGGCCGAGGGCTGCACCGTCGTCGACGATGGCACGCTGGCGTCGCGTCGCGGGTCGCTGAACATCGACGACGAAGGCACGCCGACCGAATGCACGACGCTGATCGAGAACGGCGTGCTGAAGGGCTATCTGCAGGATCGCCTGAATGCGCGCCTGACCGGCACGCGCTCGACCGGCAATGGCCGGCGCGAGTCGTTCGCCCACATGACACTGCCGCGCATGACCAATACCTACATGCGCCCCGGTCCGCACGCGCCTGGCGAGATCATCGAGTCGGTGGAGCGCGGCATCTACGCCGTCAACTTCGGCGGCGGCCAGGTCGACATCACCTCCGGCAAATTCGTGTTCTCGGCCAGCGAGGCCTACCTGATCGAAAACGGCAAGCTCGGCGCACCGATCAAGGGCGCGACGCTGATCGGCAACGGCCCTGATGTCCTGACGCGGGTCAGCATGGTGGGCAACGACCTGAAGCTCGACGAAGGCGTCGGTACCTGCGGCAAGGAAGGGCAGAGCGTGCCGGTCGGCGTCGGCCAGCCGACGCTGCGCATCGACAGCCTGACGGTCGGCGGTACGGGCTGAGGCGCGCGGACGGCCGATCGGCCGTCGGGGGTCGGTCAATCGTCGACGGGTTTGTCGAACGCGTCGTCGACGACGACCGTGGCCTGCAGCCCCGGTATGGTGTCGCCGCTGTGGTGGCTGCCGCGACTTGCGCGCAGATCCTCATACCGCAGTGAATGCTTCCCCAGCGTGATCTCGTCGCCGTCGTTGAGGTTGTGGCGCCGCACGCGGCGGCGCTGGTAGTACATGCCGTTGGTGCTGTTGAGGTCTTCGATCACGCAGGCATGCGCGGTGGTGATCACCTGGCAGTGATGGCGGCTGACGAAACGGCTGTCGACCTGCAGGTCGTTGTCCCGCGTGCGGCCGATGATGCGCCGCCCCTCGCGCAGTTCCAGCGCGGCGATCTGCGCGCCCTCGGTGATCAGCAGCAGGCGACCGAGCACCGGCCCGTCGGTGACCTGGTTCGGCACCGGCGTCGATACGGCGGGCATCGAGACCGGCGCTGCGGCTGGTGCTGCTGCGGTCGGTACTGAGGTCGGCGCTGCTGCTGCGGTCGGCTCGCGCCAGCGCAGCTCCTCGATGGCCGCGTCGACATCCTCGAGCGTCACGGTGTCACGGTCGACGCCGTAGGCCGCCATCATCGCCGTGTCGCACAGCGTGTTGACGAGGCGCGGCGTGCCGCCCGTGTAGCGGTAGATCTTGTCGAACGTATCCGGCATGAAGACGTCGCGACCGCCGGCGCCGGCAATGTCGAGCCGATGACGGATGTAGGAAGTCATCTCCTGCTGCGTCAAGGCAGTCAGGTGGAAGCGCAGCCGCACGCGCTGCGCGAGCTGCGTGAGCTCCGGTGCGTCGAGCTTGTCGTTGAGCTCGGGCTGGCCGGCCAGGATGATGCGCAGCACCTTTTCCTTGGTCGTCTCGACGCCCGACAGCATGCGCACTTCCTCGAGCACGCGCAGCGACAGGTTCTGCGCTTCGTCGACGATCAGCAGCACCTTGCGCTGCGCGGCGTGCTGGTCGATCAGGAACTGGTTCAGCGTCGCCAGCAGCTCGGCCTTGCGCATCTTGAAGGGCTGGAAGCCGAACTGCACCAGCACCGATTGCAGGAACTCGAGTGCGGAAACCTGGGTCTGGTTGATCTGCGCGACGACGACATCGCTGCCGATTTCGCGCAGGAAGGTTTCGATCAGCGTGGTCTTGCCGGCGCCGATCTCGCCAGTGATGACGACGAAGCCATCGGTGAACCAGATCGTCGACTCCATGTACGCCTTGGCGCGCGCATGGTTCTTCGACAGGTACAGGAACGCGGGGTCCGGGCTGAGCCGGAACGGCAGTTCCTTGAGTTTGAAGAGGTCGAGGTACATCACTCTGACCCTGCAGCCTGCCTTGGACGGGAGTGCGTGTCGGCGCGTTGGCGCACGAATCTGGATCGAACCGATATTACGTCAAACGAGGCGCGGCAATGCAATGCGCTCTCCCGCTGCGCAGACGCGCAGCAGTCGGCGGGCGGCGCGCTCGCGCTCTGCGAGCGTGCGCGCAACCACGGTCACATGGCCGAGCTTGCGGCCCGGACGTGGCGCCTTGCCGTAGTCGTGCAGGTGTGCGCCCGGCAGTGCCAGCACTGCCGCGCGGTCGGGCAGCGTGCCGATCAGGTTGACCATCACGCTGGGGCCGACGGCGGCCGTCGCGCCCAGCGGCAGCCCGAGGATCGCGCGCAGGTGCTGCTCGAACTGGCTGGTCTGCGCGCCCTCGATGGTCCAGTGGCCGGAGTTGTGGACGCGCGGCGCGGTCTCGTTCGCGAGCAGGCGGCCACCGCGGACGAAGAATTCAATATTGAGCACGCCGACATAGTCGAAGTGCTCGAGCATGCGGCGCAGGTGCGCGGCCGCGCGGCGCGCGAGGCTCGCTGTGCCGAACGGCGCGCGTGTCACGCGCAGGATGCCGCCGACGTGCACGTTGCCATTGAGCGGGTAGATCGCGACCTCGCCGCGCGTCGAGCGGGCGCCCAGGATCGACACTTCGTAGTCGAACGGCACGAACTCTTCGCACAGCAGCCCCGTGCCGCCGAGTTCGAGCCGCGCGCGCTCGGCGTCCGCGATGCTGCGCACCACGGCCTGGCCCTTGCCGTCGTAACCCATGCGGCGCGTCTTGAGCACTGCCGGGAGCCCGATGCGCCGCAGCGCCCGCGTCAGGCTGCCCGCGCTGTCGACGGCCGCGTAGCGCGTGGTCGGGATGCCGAGCCGGTCGAACAGGCGCTTCTCGGCGAGCCGGTCCTGCGACATCGCGAGCGCCGGCAACGGCGGATAGATCGGCACGCGACGCGCAAGTGCGGCCAGGCTGTCGAGCGAGACGTTTTCCCAGTCGAAGGTCAGCACGTCGCTGCGCCGCGCGAGTTCGGCGAGCAGGCGCCGGTCGGTGAACGCGCCGGTCAGGATGGGCGCGACCTGGCCCCCGGGCGTGTCGTGGGCGGCGTCGAGGAACAGGCAGTCGAGGCCGAGCGGATAGCCCGCCAGCGCCATCATCCTGCCCAGCTGGCCGGCGCCGACGATGCCGATGGTCATGCGGCGATCAGCGCGGCGTGGCGGGTTGACGCGGATCGGCGTCGGCGGCGACCTGCGCCGTCTGCGATTCGCGGAACACGCGCAGCGGACCGGCGAACTGCGAGTGCCGCAGCGCCAGCATCGACGTGGCGAACAGGGCGGCGTTGCGCGCACCCGCGGCGCCGATCGCGAAGGTCGCGACGGGCACGCCGGCCGGCATCTGCACGATCGACAGCAGTGAATCGAGCCCCGACAGCGACTTGGACTGCACGGGCACGCCCAGCACCGGCAGCGTGGTCTTGGCGGCCGTCATGCCCGGCAGATGGGCCGCGCCGCCTGCCCCGGCGATGATGACTTCGAGCCCGCGCGCTGCGGCGGTCGCGGCGTACTCGAACATCAGGTCGGGCGTGCGATGCGCGGACACGACGCGCACCTCATGCGGCACGCCGAAGCGCTCGAGGATTTCTGCGGCGCCCTGCATGGTTTCCCAATCGGAGCGCGAGCCCATGATGATGCCGACCAGCGGTTTCATCGCGGAATTCTAGCATGCGGCCCCGGGCGGGCCGGCGACGGCCCGCGCGGACCTCAACCCGCCTGGCCGGGGTCGAGCGCGCTGCGCAGCCGCCGGAACAGCTCGCGGCTCGCCGCACTGCGCGCCGGCTGCGGCGCGGCGGCGTCGCGTGCCGTGGTGAGCAGGGTGCGCAGCGCGTCGAAATCAGCGTCCGGTCGCCATTCGCGCAGCGCGTCGAGTCCGGCCTCGCCCTCGCGCAGCAGCCGGTCACGCCAGCCCTCGACGCGACGAAAACGCTCGGCGTCGAGGGCCGCGAAGCGGCCGCGTTCGTCGAGTGCAGCGAGGATGGGCGCGGGGTCGACGTCGCGCATCAGCTTGCCGATCAGCTGGCGCTGGCGTGCCAGCGCGCCATGGGTGCGGATGGTGCGGGCGGCGCGGATCGCGTCGACCAGGCGCTCGGGCAGGTCGAGGCGCGCAAGCTCGGCGTCGCGCAGTTCGACCAGTCTCTCGCCAAGCTTCTGCGCCCCATGCGCGGCACGCTTGCGGGCGCTCTTGCTGGGTTTGCCGTCGCCGGCGCCGTCGTCCGGGGTCGGGTCTGCGTCGGCATCACGGTGGCTGCGGGGCATCATTGCTACAATTGTGCCCCATGAGTCAGGACGTGGACACCTCGCGCATACCGGAACTGCAGGACGTCGTCATGCAAGCGCTCGCCGCCGCAGGCGCCGCCGGAGCGACCCAGGCGGAAGCCGACGCCAGCCTGCAGAAGGGTTTGAGCGCGACGGTGCGGCTCGGCGAAGTCGAAACCATCGAGTACCAGCGTGATCGCGGCATGGGCGTCACGGTGTATTTCGGGCACCGCAAGGGCTCGGCCAGCACTGGCGACCTGAGCCCCGCTGCCATTCGCGAGACGGTCCAGAAGGCCTGCGCCATCGCGCGCTATACCGGCGAGGATGACTGCTCGGGCCTCGCCGATCCCGCTGACCTCGCGCGCGACCCGCCGCAGATCGAGCTCGACTTTCCGTGGGCTCTGGAACCCGATGCCGCGATCGCGCTGGCGCAGCGCTGCGAGGCAGCGGGTCGCGCCGTCGATGCCCGCATCACGAACTCCGAGGGAGCGTCGGTCGGCACGCACCGCGGCGTGCGCGTGTACGGCAATTCGCACGGCTTCGTCGGCGGCTATGCCAGTTCGAGTCACTCCCTCAGCTGCGTGCTGCTCGCGCAGCACGGCGAGGACATGCAGCGCGACTACTGGTACTCGGCGGCGCGCGATCCGGCCGACCTCGACTCCGCCGAGCACATCGGCCGCATCGCCGGCGAACGCGCCGTGGCGCGGCTCGGGGCGCGTCGCCTGACGACACGCAAGGCGCCGGTGCTGTTCGCGCCGGAGGTCGCGCGCGGCGTGTTCGGTCATTTCATCGGCGCGATCCGCGGCGGCAGCCAGTACCGCAAGACGACTTTCCTGCTCGGCGCCGCGGGCACCGAGGTGTTTCCGTCGTTCGTGAACCTGCACGAGCGGCCGCACCTGCCCAAGGGTCTGTCCAGCGCGCCGTTCGATTCCGAAGGGGTCGCCACCCGCGATCGCGAGCTCGTGGTCGGTGGTTGCCTCGATGGCTATCTGCTCGGCAGCTACTCCGCCCGCAAGCTCGGCCTGCGCACGACCGGCAATGCCGGCGGCGTCCACAACCTGATCGTCGATCCCGGCCCCGGTCGGCTCGACTTCGCGGCGATGCTGCGTGCCCTCGGCACGGGTTTGCTGGCGACGGAGCTGATGGGGCAGGGCGTCAATGGCGTCACCGGCGACTACTCGCGCGGCGCGACCGGCTTCTGGGTCGAGAACGGCGCGATCGCCTACCCGGTCCACGAGATCACGATCGCCGGCAACCTGCGCGACATGTATCGCAGCATCGTCGAGCTCGGCGCGGACGTCGACCTGCGCGGCGGCATCCGCACGGGGTCGATGCTGGTCGCCGAAATGACTATCGCGGGTCAGTAGCGTCGACGAGGTCGCGCACGCTGCGCCCCGCGCAGGCGTCGCGGCGCGCGCCGTCGAGGCGCCCGAGCAACGCCTCCACCGGCGCCATGTCGCGGACGCTGGCTTCGGAGTGCCCGCTGCGCTGGCGGCGCGCGACGTCCAGCACTTCGTTCAGGCCGATCTGGCTGATGTCCCGCGCCGGCACCAGGTTGCGGACGTCGGTGGTCGCGAGCAGTCCCGCGCGCTCCAGCGCCCGCACGAGCTGCGCGACGGCGATGCCCGGCAGCCGCAGCTCGCGCGCGAGGCCATCGATGCTCCAGCGACTGCTGCCCTGCACATGGTCGCGGCCGACGAGGTACATCACGCGCAGCGCGACCGATTCGATCTCCTCCACTGACAGGCGCAACTCGACCAGCCCGAGCCGCAGGTAGCTCGGGTTCTGGCGATAGAACGACAGCTGCGCGCCGATCAGCAGGATCAGCCAGCCGAAGTAGGTCCACAGCAGCGCCGCGATGACCACCGCGAAGCCTGCGTAGACGATGGTCAGGCGCGTCGTGTAGATCACGAGCGCCGTGAAGATATTGCCGACGGCGGCCCACAGC
>JBIITU010000354.1:0-3815 GCA_044340335.1 Steroidobacteraceae bacterium | reverse complement strand
ACCCGTCGAAGAAGGCGCCGCCGATGATGACGACGGCGGATCTGTCGCTGCGTTTCGACCCCATCTACGAGAAGATCTCGCGCCGCTTCCACCAGGACCCGCAGGCATTTGCCGACGCGTTCGGGCGCGCCTGGTTCAAGCTGACGCATCGCGACATGGGTCCGCGCGCACGCTACCGCGGACCGGAAGTGCCGAAGGAAGTGCTGATCTGGCAGGACCCGGTCCCCGCTGTCGACCATCCGCTCATCGATCCCGCCGATGTCGCGGCGTTGAAGCAGAAGGTGCTGGCGTCTGGCCTCTCCGTGCCGCAGCTCGTCAGCACGGCCTGGGCATCGGCGTCGACGTTCCGCGGTTCCGACAAGCGTGGCGGTGCCAACGGCGCGCGCATCCGTCTCGCGCCGCAGAAGGACTGGGAAGCGAACCAGCCGGCGCAACTCGCCGCGGTGCTCGGCAAGCTCGAAGCGATCCAGCAGCAGTTCAATGCCGCGCAGACAGGCGGCAAGAAGATCTCGCTCGCCGACCTGATCGTGCTCGCCGGTGGCGCGGCAATCGAACAGGCTGCGAAGGCGACGGGCCACACCGTCGCAGTGCCCTTCTCGCCCGGCCGCACGGACGCGACGTCCGCGCAGACCGACGTCGAATCGTTCGCGCCGCTCGAGCCACGCGCCGATGGCTTTCGCAACTACGTGCGCGCCGGCATCGACACTCCCGCTGAAGAGCTGCTGCTCGACAAGGCGCAGCTGCTGACACTGACGGCGCCGGAAATGACGGTGCTGGTCGGTGGCCTGCGCGTGCTGAATGCCACAGTCGGCGGCGCGACGCACGGCGTCCTGACGCAGACGCCGGGCAAGCTCGGCAACGACTTCTTCGTCAACCTGCTCGACGCGGGTACGGAGTGGAAAGCTGCTGCAACGACCGGCCTCTACGAAGGCCACGACCGCAAGACCGGCCAGCGGAAGTGGACCGGCACGCGGGCGGATCTGGTGTTCGGCTCGAACGCGGAGCTGCGGGCGCTGGCCGAGGTCTACGCCAGCCGCGGCAACGAGGCGAAGTTCGTCGCGGACTTCGTCGCTGCCTGGCACAAGGTCATGGAGCTCGACCGCTTCGACCTGCGCTGATCACGCCGGCCGCAGCAGGGCCTTCAGCTGCGGGTGGGCGAAGTGGCGGGTGGCGGTGACGGCATAGAAGACCTCGCGGAGGCCCGGCACCTGCGCGCGCTCGACGAGAACGCGGCGTGCCAGCTCGTCTGCCACCACCACGGGTGGCACGAGCGCCACGCCGGCACTCTCGCGGGCCATCAGGCGCAGCATCGCCATGTCATCGACCTCGGCGAGCACCTGCGGCCGGATGCCCGCCTGCTCCATCAGCGTGTCGAAACCCTCGCGCAGGCTGCTCTCCGCCCCCGGCAGCACGATGGGCACATGCGCCAGATCGTCGGGAAACCGGAACGCCCTGCGGCTGCGCACCGGGCGACCGACGATGCTGACTGCCTGCTCGCCGATCTTGTGGACACGCCAGGGTGTCGCGGCATCGCGCGGTACCACGGTGTTGGTCAGCACGACATCGAGCGTATGCGCCGCGAGTTGCGCGAGCAGTTCGCGCATCGTGCCTGAGCGCAGCACCAGCTCGACATCACCGCGGCCGATCAGCGGCCGCAGCCAGCCGAGCTGGAAGTTGCGCGACAGCGTCGAGACGGCGCCGACCCGCAGCACGGCGCGGCCGCTGGCCGCCGCGCCGCGCAAGGTACCGAGCAGCTCCTCCCCCTTGCGGAAGATGCTGTCGGCGTATTCGAGCGCGATGCGCCCAGCCTCGGTCAGTTCGAGCCGCCGGTTGCGGCGCTCGAACAACTGCTGGCCTAGGCGCTGCTCGAGCTGCCGCAGCTGGATCGACAAGGCCGACTGCGACACATGCAACCGGGCTGCCGCGCGGGTCAGGCTGCGCTCATGCGCGATGGCGCGGAAGTAACGCAGGTGGTGGTAGTTCAGGTCTGCCATTTGATCATTCTATAAAATAAAACGATCTTTGATAAACATTGAATTGGAACGAATTTCACAGGCCCCTTAAGGTTCGCCGCCGTACGCGCTGCGCGGCATGAACCTGCCCTGGGGAGCCCCAAGCCATGGATTCCAGCCTGTTCTCGAGCCTGATCGACCCGGCCATCCTGCTGTTCTTCTTCGGCCTGTTCGCCGGCGCCATCCGCTCGAACCTCGAGATCCCGCCGGCCCTCGCGAAGTTCTTCTCGCTGTACCTGCTGCTGGTGGTGGGCTTCAAGGGCGGGGTCAGCCTCGCGGCGACCGGGTTCACGGCGGCGATGGGCTGGGCGCTGCTGGCCGCGACGCTGCTCGCGCTCGCGATTCCGGCCTGGTCGTTCCTGGTGTTGCGCCGGCGCCTACGGCTCGGTCAGCGCGGTGACTTTCATCACCGCCTCCGCCTACGCGGAGCAGCAGGGCATCGAGGTCGGCGGCCATATGGCCGTCGCGCTCGTGCTGATGGAATCACCCGCCATCATCATGGCGGTGCTGCTCGCGAACCTCGCACGGCGTCGCAGCTCGGTCGGTGCCGCCGCGGTGATGCCTGCAGCTGCCGCGGCGCCGCTGTCGATGGGCCGCCTGCTTCACGAGGCCTTCACGGACGGCGCGCACCTGCTGCTGCTCGGCGGCGTACTGGTCGGCTTCATCACGGGCGAGTCGGGCAAGGAGGCGCTGCAGCCATTCACGGCGCTGCAGAAAGGCGTGCTCGCGTTCTTCCTGCTCGACATGGGTCTGCTGGTCGCGAGCCGCCTGAAGGACCTTCGCGCCAACGGCGCCTTCCTGGCTGCGTTCAGCGTGCTGATGCCGCTGTTCAATGCCGGCGTGGCGGTCGCGCTGGCCGCCACGTTGGGCCTGACTGCCGGCGACGCCTTCATGCTGATGGTGCTCGCGGCGTCGGCATCGTACATCGTCGTGCCGGCCGTCCTGCGCTATGCGATCCCCGAGGCGAACCCGAGCCTGTACTTCTCGATGTCGCTCGCGATGACCTTCCCGTTCAACATCGTCGCCGGCATACCGCTGTACCACGGGGTCGTGCAGCAATTCTGGGGCTGACGCCGCAAAGTCGAACTGGCGGAAGCGGTGAGATTCGAACTCACGAACGGGTTGCCCCGTTGCCGGTTTTCAAGACCGGTGCATTCAACCGCTCTGCCACGCTTCCGGTTCGACCAGGTCAGATGGGCTTGATGACCTCGAGCCCGCCCATGTAGGGGCGCAACGCCTGCGGCACGGTCACCGAGCCGTCCGCATTCTGATAGTTCTCGAGCACGGCGACCAGTGCACGACCCACAGCCACGCCGGAACCATTGAGCGTGTGCAGCGGCTCGGGCTTGCCGGTCTCGGGGTTGCGCCAGCGCGCCTGCATGCGCCGCGCCTGGAAGGCCTCGCAGTTGCTGCACGAGGAGATCTCGCGGTACTTGCCCTGCCCTGGCAGCCAGACCTCGAGATCGTAGGTGCGCGCGCTGCCAAAACCAATGTCACCCGCGCACAGCGCGACCACACGATAGGCCAGGCCGAGCTGCTGCAGCACCGCCTCGGCACTGGCAGTCAGCCGTTCGAGTTCGGCATAGGACTCGCTGGGCTTCGCCATGTGCACGAGCTCGACCTTGTCAAACTGATGCTGGCGGATCATGCCGCGCGTGTCCTTGCCGGCCGCGCCAGCCTCGGACCGGAAACACGGCGTGTGCGCCACGTAGCGCAGCGGCAGCTGATCCGCGGCGATGATCTGGTCGCGCACGAGGTTGGTGACCGGCACTTCCGCGGTCGGGATGAGATACAGCTCTTTCT